>CANRVM010000029.1 GCA_947643295.1 uncultured Mycoplasmatota bacterium | reverse complement strand
ACAAGAAGGCATAAAAGAAATGATAGAATAAATATTAGTACAGAAAATATTACTGTTCTTGTTTTATCTAGAGGAATATTTCCGACAATTTCTCCTGTTTGACCATTCATTGCAAAAGTATATATTTTATCCTTATATTTAATATTAACCATAAAAACTGGGAGTAAGATATAATCATCTTTGATTTTTGAAATCTTTAAATGATTATCTGTTACCATACTAGATTGATGAGTAACAGTTGATTTAATTTCACTTACTGTTGTATTCATTACTCTTTCCTCAGCCCGCTCTATGGCGTTTACACTATCTACATCATATTTTTCTGCTAAAAAACCTGATAAGTAAGCATGATTATATTCCACTAAATCTCTATAATCAAAAGGTTCAATCGAATCCATTAAATCATCATCAAACCTAGAAGATCCATCTACTAAAACTTTTTCAAATTCCATATATCCACTTTTTTTTGAGAGATAAGTATCTGTCTTTTCATAATGGTAATTACTATCACTCCAAGTAGTAATATCCTTCGAAGTAAAACTAATATCTCCCTCTGCTTTCAAGTCATAAGACCAAAAAGGAATATAGACACCTGTTATTTTTTCAATATTTTCTTTGTTATTAAAAAATTTTGGCATTAATGGTCTACCTTTATGAATTCCTTTAAAAGTTTCTATGGCATCTTCTTTTACCTTTTTAAAAGGAATAATATGAGATGGTTTTTTACCGCTATCAATTCTTTCCTTTAAAATAGCACTACTTCCACAATAAAGACAAAAAGTAGCTGTTGTTTGCTCATCTGCCATCACTTCTGCCCCACAGTTCTTACAATGGTAAACATCAAGTTTTTTAGATTCATTACCAGAAGTTTTATTTTTATTGACTTCTTCACTACTAGCATTCTTATGCTCTTTCATCTCTTCTAAGGAAAAGCTACTACCACAATACTTACAATCCCACTTTTGACTTTTTGGATTAAATGTTATATTTGCACCACATGCTGGACATTTATTGTCCAAACTCTCCAACTTCATCACTTCCTTATTATCATAAGTATATCATAACCATAGTGTTATTGCACATAATTTTAATATTTTTCAATACCATTTAATGCCCAAATCCGTTTTACAATATCCACAATAGAACTATTACAATAACTACAGTTTTTCTCCCCAAGTGAAGTAATAGGAGAACCACAGTTTGGACAATGAATTCCTAATACCTTCTTTTTTTCATTTACTTTCGAAGAATCTACAACATAGATATATTCTATGCGATATCTTTCTTGCACTTTAGTGGAATGAGAATCTTTCTTTTCCTGATACTCTAAGGAAATAGCAATGGTAATAGTGGCAATCGAATTCTTATTTTCATACTTATTTAATACAATGCGATGAATCTTAAATTTAGAATAAGAAATAGATTTCCCTTTCAATTCTTTTATCTTTATTTCTACCTTTTTTCTTACAGTATCACTCACTACTAAATTCTTATTTTCCTCTTCTATCGCTTGAAAATAAGTATATAAATCTTTTTCTGCTATTTTCTTAATTTCATTGATATTAAGGGTTGGAAAATCTCTTAATAAGTTATTTAGATAAATACTATCCATACTTCCTACTGATTTAGGAAGTTCCTCTTCAAACTCCTTTGCTGTATTCATAATATCTTTTATGGTTATATTTCCAAAAATTTGTCTTATTTTATATTTTAGATAAAAGAAAACAAGGAGTATAAAGATAATAAGAATAATAACCCCTAGCAAAAAGAACATGATTTCTCTCTCCTTCCCTAAATTGCCTATCCGTTATGAAAAAAGAGCTATTTCTTTTCTATTAGTTCTTTACAATACCTATCCGTAGCATCTTGCCAACTTGGTAACATTTCAAAGCCTTTTTCTACTAGCTTTTCTTTACTTAACTTGGAGTTTCTTGGACGATAAGCTTGCGGTCCCACATTTTTAATATATTCTTCGGTTGTTACTGGTATTACCTTGGTATTTTTATGATTACTTTCAAAGATATATTTGGCAAATTCTGCCCATGAGCAATATCCATCATTATTTACATGGTAAGTGCCATACTTTTTGGTACTAGCCATTTCTACTAATAGTCTAGCAAGATCAACTGTATAAGTTGGACTTCCTACTTGATCATCTACTACTGTTACTTCATCATGAGTTTCTGCTAAACGTAACATCGTTTTAATAAAATTATTTCCATTAATTCCAAATACCCATGAAATTCTAGTAATAAAATGCTTCGGATTTTTACGAACTTCCTCTTCTCCCTTATATTTTGTTCTTCCATAAACACTCATAGGGCTTACCGAATCTTCTTCTTTATAGTAACCTTCTTTTTTTCCGTCAAAAACATAGTCAGTAGACATATAAATTATTTTTGCATCCACTTCTAAAGAAGCATCCACTAAATTTTTCGAACCCTCAACATTAATCTCTTGAACTTTTTCTTCCATTTCCTCGGCTTTATCAACTGCAGTCCAAGCAGCACAATGGAAAATGACATCTGGTTGATACTCTTTTACTACTTCAAATACTTGATTACGATTGGTTATATCCATTTCATCCACATCTAAGGCTTTGTATTCAAATTCTCCACGATTTTCTAATTCTCTTACAATATCATATCCAAGTTGACCTTTAAATCCGGTAATTAAATACCTTGTTTTTTCTCTTTTAAAGACCGTTTGACATTCTGCTAGTGTCTCTCGTACTTTATCTTTTTCGGAAAGAATAGGTTGTTCTATTTCATATTTTTTAAATATTTCATCCCAGTTGATTCCTATTTCAGGATCATCCCAAGAAATTCCGTCTTCCATTCTTGGAGCATATTGATTATCTACATAATATTCAAATAAAGTATCTTCTTTTAGGGATACAAATCCATGAGCAAAGCCACGAGGAACGTATAATAATCTTCCGTTTTCTGGTGTTAGCTCTACACTTATCCACTTTTTATAAGAAGGAGAATCCACTCTTAAATCGACAACAACATCTAAAACGGCACCTTGATGACATCTTACGACTTTTGCTTGACAATAAGGATTCTTTTGAAAATGAAGTCCACGAATGATACCTTTTCCACTTTTCGAATTACTAACCTGATGAATTCCACAAAAACCTAATTCTTCTAATTGTTCTTTGGTAATGGATTCAAAATATCCCCTTTCATCTCCAAATCTATTTGGTTCTAAAATATAACAATCTTTTAACTCTGTTTCAATTTTTTTCATTACTTTTCCTCCTTACTAATTTCTAATAAATGCTTTCCATAGGTGTTTTTCTTCATTAATTCTGCTTGTTTTAACAGTTCTTCTTTACTTAACCATCCATTCTTATAAGCAATCTCTTCCGGACAACAAATGGTAATATTTTGATTTTCTTGAACAGTTCCTACAAAACTAGACGCTGTAAGTAAGCTTTTAAAGGTTCCTGTATCAAACCAACCATATCCTTCATTTAACGTAATAACCTCTAATCTTTCTTCTTCTAAATATAACCTATTTAAATCGGTAATTTCTAATTCTCCTCTAGCAGAAGGTTTTAGTGTTTTTGCCTTTTCTATCACACTATTATCATAGAAATATAAACCAGTAATTGCATAATCACTTTTTGGGTGTTCTGGTTTTTCTTCTACACTTAAAACCTTTCCTTTCTTATCAAATTCCACAATACCAAATCTTTCTGGATCATGCACATGATAACCAAAAACAGTTGCCTTATGGTGATATGCATTTTCTCTTGCCTTTAAAAGTTCTGCTTTTAAATTGGCACCATAAAAGATATTATCTCCCAAAATCATAGCCACACTATCGCTTCCTATAAATTCTTCCCCTAAGGTAAACGCTTGGGCAAGTCCATCTGGAGAAGGTTGTTCTTTATAAGATAGATGAATTCCAAACTTTTCTCCATTCCCAAGTAACTTTTCAAATCTTGGTAAATCCGTTGGTGTAGATATTACTAAAATATCACGAATTCCTGCCTGCATTAATGCAGATAGTGGATAGTAAATCATTGGCTTATCATAAATTGACATCAATTGTTTGGATGTTACCTGTGTTAATGGATAAAGTCTTGTTCCAGATCCTCCTGCTAAAATAATTCCTTTCATTTTTTCAAACCTCCTTTAAAAAAACATCTTATATATAAAATAATTAATGATAAATTACGATTAAAATCTAATCTTCTTAGTTCTTTTTCACTTGCTTTTAAATACTCTTTGACAAAATATCTTTGACTTTCCTTCAGTATCTTATATTTTCTTATCCTAGCTACATTTTTATCAATAGTAACAGAATGATTATGAATAATTACTACTTTATTATCCACAGCTTCCTGTTTATCAATACACTCTAATTTTTTTGCTAAAATATTTTCTTCATAATACAAAAAGGTTTTCTCATCTAAATAATCTACTTGTTCTAATACCTCTCCTGCTACGCAAAAAAAACATCCCGATACGACTCCAACTAATGAAATATCCTCTTCATAATATTTATCATCATATAGGTTCTCTTTTCTATATTTTCGACTAATAAGGGGTAAATTAAACTTGATTTCATCTTTAATGGTTGGCATCATCCACCCTCTATTTAATTTGTTTTTTTCTACAATAGTGGGTCCTACTAAAGCAATAGAATCTTTAATATCATTGCTTAAGGCGATTAAATCTTCTTCTTTATGAATAATAATATCGGAGTTTGAAAGAATGATATTACATTTTTTTAATTTTTGATTTACATATCTTGCTCCAAAATTATACCCTGCAGCAACCCCTCCATTTTTCTCTGTTTGGATGACATGAATCTTTTCATTTTCTAACTTTTTTAAGAATTCGAAAGAATAATCTGTTGAATTGTTATCTACAATTACAATTAAATCAAGGCATTTATAATTTTTTACATTATCCACTAAAATAGATGTTGTTTTAAAATCATTATAATTAAGAATTACCATACCTAGTTTCTTCTTTGTCATAACTTACTCTCCTCATATAAATCATTATAAAGTAAAATAAGAATTAATGCAATATAGATAGATACAGAAGGGGAAAGAATAACATGTCCTGTAATTAAGGATAAAAGTATGGCAAAACTAATGCTAAACAGATAAGCTACTTTTAGATTTTTTTTCTTCAATTGTTTTCTCTTTCTAACATATTTTACTATTATGTGATATAAAAGACTACCAAATGGGAGTAAATAAAGAAAAAAACCTAAAACTCCATGTCGATAAAATAAATCTACAAAGTCCATTTCTACCATTTTCATACTCACTTGATCTGTACTATAATTATTAATATATCCAATACCGATTAATTTTTCTACAAGACTACTTTTCTCGTAAATTTTACTCGTAGCAGACCAAAAACGAAGCCTCTCACTAAAAATAAAATGATCCAGTGTTTTACTATCTTTCAAAATATCACTAGGTTTTTCAATTTCTAAATATTCTAAGTGTACCTTAATATTTTGATAAAAGTTCGTTTTTGGAAGTAGGACAATAGCAGAAGAACAAAGTACTAGCAATAAAACTGAAATAAAAGAAAGACTTTTATATTTCTTAGAATGTATTAATGTTTTAATGTAACTACCTAAATAATAAATTAACAATATCATAAATAAAATAAGAGGTGCTTTTGTTCCTATCGATAAATATAAATAGAATACAATTATAATACCTAAAACATTGATTATTTTATTTTCTTTTTGAAATAAATGATAAAAAAAGATAGGCATTAATATTGCTAATATCGCACCAATTTCATTCGCTGTATAAAAAAATCCGATACTCCCACTTTTGGTTACCTCATAAGATTGAAATCCAATACCTAAGAAATTTGGAACTAAAACAAAAAATAGATAAACTATAAATATTTTGTTTAAGTTATTGGAATTATAAGAACTATGAGTTCGATAAACTTCATGGAATCCTAATAAAACAAGCGGAAAGTAAAAGGTTTTCATCAGAGACTTTAATTCATAATTAAAAGAATTGATTCCTTTTTCAAAGGAAATATTTGTCATAAATAATACCATATAAATAATAATTATTATCAAATATTTTCTATTTTTAGGCTGATTAATAATAACATAAGATACCATGAGTAATAGAAACAACATTCTAACACCAAGACCTAATAAAAATGAATGATGGAATATTACTAAGGATACCGCCGTCAAAACATCGATTAATGGCTGTAAAAATAAAAAAACAAGGATTATTTTTTCTATATGGATTGTTAAAATATCTTTTATTTTATTCATGACTTCACCATTATCATTGTATCATAAATATCTCCACCAAGACAATAAAAAGTAAATAGACTATTCTACCTACTTCGATACTTTTCTTTTAAACAACACGATTCCCATGTTGCTTTCTTAAATACATTTTTCCTTCTTTTCTTTTTGATCTACCTTTTTTCTGAAAATTAGATTCAGGGAAATAGTCTGCCTCTTCTATTAAATGTGTCATATTACTTCTAAATTTAATTTCTGGTGAGTTTCTTAAAAACCAATCTTCCTCAGATACACGAATACTGATGGCGCTAAGAGCAATTAATCGTTTTTCTAAACTCTCCATGATTCTTACTACGTCATCAGAAGTAATCTGCATCTTATCAAGTTCATCAGATAAATGATATCTCACCATAATATCATATTTTTCTAGTAGTGCTTCCATAACTGGATCTTTTTCCTCTTCCTTTGGAACTGGATAAGTAGCTGGATAATGTCCTATATAGTCTATTAAATTACATAATTCAATACTTTTTTCCACATATCTTTCATAGGCATTTTTTAAAAGTTCCCATCTTAAATCTTTATTTTGCTTCATGAAAATATAGATTTCATCTTTGTCCATCCAACAGTTTTCTAATTTTTGATAAAATTCTGATTGTTGGTAGTTTGCTTCAAAATAAGAATCTATCACTTCTTTAGAAATAATATCTTCATTTTCTAGTCCTATTTTTATCTTGTAGTAATCTGGACAGTAAAGTAATATTTCGTCATAATCTACAAGAATATCTCCACAACATCTAAATTTTTCAAATCTCTTTTTAACTAATCCAACCATTCTAATCCCCCTAACTATAGTCATTGTTATTATTTTCTAAAAACAAATATACCTTGTTTATATTTTGATATTTCCATTCTATCATAACAAAAAACCGAAATGCAATCTATTTTGCATTTTTATTCTTCCTTAATAATGGAAAGTTGCATCGTCTCAAAATCATCTTTTCTCGTATTACTAGCATTAAATGCCATTCCTAAAACAAAAATATAAGATAGAATATAGACCCACATTAATAAGAATAACACCGTAGAAATACCTCCATAAAACAAGTTATAATTTGAAAAAGTTCCTGCATAAATTGAATAAATTTTAGTGGCAATAATCCAGAAAAAAGTAGTGAAAAACGACCCAGTATTTGTATTTTTTGTTTTAATCTTACGATCAGGTGCTACAGTATATAATAATTTTATATTGTAAAAGATAACAACTATAGTAAGTGGAAAACTTAATAATTTATAACTATAATATGCTATATCTACTATTCTTTCATTGTGAATGTTTGCAATAATAATATTAAAAATAGTATCTCCAAACACAGGAACAATTAATAAAAAAAGAAATAGGAATACTAAGATAAAAGTCATCATAATGGCTTTTATCCTTCGAGAGATAATATTACGATTCCTTACTTTATATATTTCATTAGAGGTGATAATCATTGAGTGACATCCATTTGATGCTAAGATAAATGCCGATATAAAAAATATGGCTATATTAAAAGTCATTCCTTTTCCTGATACAAAAGAAATCAAATTTTCTGTAATAGTAAAAGGTAAAATAGAGTCTAATATTTGAAAAGTTTTATCAGTTGACACTGATAGATAACCAGCAATCGTACCTACTAATGCAATCAGTGGAATAATAGATATCACCATAAAAAAAGCAAGTTGTCCTGGCAATACTCTCATTTCTGGCTTAGAAATATATTTTAAAACCTTTTTGAAAAAACCTCGAACTTGCTCAACCATGATATCGACCTCTTATTTATAATCTTCTTTATTCGTAATCATCTCTAAAGTAGCTTCATTAATTGCATCATCTAATGTTTTAATTTCATCTTGAATCATACTAAATCCTATTCCAGCTCCAAACTCATGTGGAAGATTCTTTAATTCTTTTGCAAGTTTTTTCACATAAGTAGTAATTTGTCTTTCACTATATCCAACAAGATAAATTAAGAATTCGTTTCCATCTGTACGAATGATTTCACTATTTTCTAACTGAGTATTAACTAAAATACCTGCTGCTTCAATAATTAGTTTGTCTCCTTCTTCATGACCATAATTATCATTTACATATTTTACATTGTTTAAATCAATTACAACGATAGATTGTGGGAATACTTTTGATTCTTCCCATTCTGGCATCTTTGTATTTAAGTAATTACGATTTTTTAAGGATGTTAGCATATCTGTATACTTATGTCTATCTGTTATTTTTACCTGTTTTTGTTTTTTCTTAGTCTTAAATAAGAAATAAATAACACATAAGAATAGTAATGGTAGAAAGATAATAATAAGTATAATAATATAAACTTGTTCAAAACTGCTTCCATCTAAAATGCTTTCTCCTAAACTTTCCATACCACTATTTCTATATATATAATAGGAATTCGTATTAATTGTATAATTCACTAAATTATAAAATGCTTTATTACTATCTTTAATCATAAATTTGTAATCATTCATCATAGTATCCATATACAGTATATTATAGTCTTTTAGCTTTGTATTTCGATATAAATCATAGATGTTTCTATCTATAATAAGTAATCTATTTTTTGATTTTTTTGAAAGCTCTTTTATAGAAGAAAATGTTTTAATATTTGCTTTCCCATTATTATTTACATAGTTATAAAGCATGTCATTTCCTAGCATAGCAACCTCTTTATTTCGAATACTTTCAAAAGAATTAATAATATAATTATCTTCCTTCTTACCTAATATAACATAATCTTCAATAAAGGTAGATAAGGTTGCTTTATAATTTGAATCATCTAATCCATAATAATCAAAATACATATCTACTTTTTTATTTTTAACAGCTTCTCTTAATTCTTCTATACTAGAATATTTTTGATATTTAAAATCAATTTTTGCAAGACGAGAAATACGATCAAGATATACTCCAGCAATTCCTGTCACACGTTTATTCACCATTTTTTCATAAGGTATATTTTCCACATATCCATAAGTATAAACTTTCGAAACTAAAGATGCTTTTTCTTTTGCAGATAACTCATTTTGCCCTAGGTAGTAATTAAAATACTCCTTATCATATTCATCGATAAATTTTGTATCTTTCCATTTATGAAAATATTTTGTAACAATTGTATTTAATTTTTCATCATTGGTTAGTGTTAAAACTAGTTTTTTTGTCATTTCTGTAAAATAATAATTAATAGAATATTTACTATTATCAATAGTCTTATTTAGATACATAATATTAGGCACAATAACCATATTAATCTCGCCTCTATCTAAAGCTTGATACATTTCATCTATTGTTTGATACTTTTTAAATGAAATATTGGTAGCAGATTTTGTATAGTAACTAATGGTTTCTGCATCACTTTCAAAGACACCAAAAGTAATATTTTTCATATCTTTGATATGGTTAATTCTTACATATTCTTTTCCTACTGCAATATAATAGTCTTCAAATAGTAAAAGATCTTTATCTGTTAATTTTTCATCATTATTTAAAACTCGGAATCTCAAACCATCTGTTGTAGTAGCACTAGCCTTTAAATATGGTATCTCATTAAATTCAAGACCAATATTTCTTTTAAAGTCGCCAATAAAGTCATATAAAACGCCTTCTCCATCCATTCCATAAATTGGATAGTCATTTACCACTTCTAAATCAATTGTCTTTGATTTATTCTCTTGCACCCATCTTTTTTCTGTCACACTAAGAGATGTATTTTTATTATTATGATTATAATACCGATAAACAAAGATAAAAGCAACTAACGCAATAAAAATAGGAATAATAATTACTAACTTCTTCTTCATCTAACTCGCCGCCCTATCTTTCGTAAAAGAAAATCCATCTTTATTACTATGTTTATACCCTATAATTGGAAAATCATTTGCACCATTTTCTTTTTTTACCATTACTTGAAAGTCATAAAATTTCTTTTGATCCTCATTAAAGAACTCTAAAACTTTACCAGTTAATGCTTTTGCTGTGTCAATTCCCACATCATCATTTAAAGTAATTATGACATTAATAATTTTACCTTGCAGATGGTATTTTACACTTTTCACACTACTATCCCCTTCTAGTCCTTCAATTAAACTCTTTTGTTCACTAGAAGTTATCGCTACTTCATCAATACCATTTAATCTATTTCCATATATTATATTTTTGCTATTTCCAAAAAACATCTGTTTTATAAAAAAGGAAAAACAGATAACTGCTAATAATAACAGCACCACAATAACTACAATTATATGATCTTTCATATATTTTATCATATCACCACATCCTAGTATTTATATTATACACTATGTCCTTCTTATTTTCAATTACTATTTAATTCTTGCATTAAAATATCATTTACCATTTTTGGATTCGCACTACCTTTTGTTTCTTTCATAATTTGCCCCATTAAGTATTTAACAGCTCGATCTTTTCCATTTTGATAATCAGCTACACTTTCAGGGTTATCAAGAATTATTTTTTTCACAACACTTTCTAAAACACTAGTATCTGTAATATTAGAGATACCCTTTTCCTTCATGATTTCATCGATTTCTTTCTCACTTTCTAAGATAGTATCTAAAATATCTTTTAAGTTTTTACTAGTCAAAGTATGATTACTTACTTTATTCACTAAATCAATGAACTTAGAATTCGTTAACTTAGTATCTTTGATTTCTATCTCTTTTTTATTTAAGAGCAAAAGTTCATTAGCTATTGTCGTTTTCACCCAATGCTGGGCATTCCATTGTTCTCCTTGAACAATGGCCGCAATACATCTGTACAGTTCATTGTTATAGATGCAGTAATCGCCAGGCTGATAAGCTGACACCGCACTATACTCACTTTCCTCCGTACTTCCAGTGCTGGTTTTCAGCTCTTCGATTGCCTGTCTGTTTGACAAGGTATTCTCCAGCAGAACTTTCGGAGCGGCATTTATATTATCCGCATGAGCTGAGTCTGAGGTTTCCGTAATCTGTATCGTATCATGGAAAACCGGGTTAATAGCTGTGTATGGTTTCATCTTCTGCTCTCCTCCTTAAAAAATATCATCAACCTGAAATGTCATTTC
>CANRVM010000028.1 GCA_947643295.1 uncultured Mycoplasmatota bacterium | reverse complement strand
TTACTTTACAAACAGGGGGATTTGCATTTGGACTAATTAACACTAAATCAAGTGATGCATAATTTGCTAATGTTTTTGCATCTTCAATTGATTTTATTCCAACTTGCTCTCCATTCGGTCCAATTACTAGAACCTCACGTGCTCTAATCTGATCGTTAATCATCATGTTATCATTATTCTTTGCGATAACTAACACCTCCATAAAAATTAAGAAAAGTGGATACCATAAATACCCACTTAAAAAGACAAATGAAATAAATTTCTTATTTTTTTTGGCTTTTTACCTATTTTCTTCTTCGAAAATCAGGTGGATATTCATCGCTTTCCTTTTTCTTGACTGTTATTAGTATATGCTTTGTTCATCAATTTGTCAACCGTTTTTTTACAAGAAAAATACTATTTGACTTTTTGTTTGTTTTTTTGAGGTGTTTCCAACATATGATATTCATTTATAATAGTACCAATTTTACTCTGAGCATATTGGTCTAGATATGCATCATATCTAGAAGCAGTCAAAGCTGTTATACTTTCTTCCTTTAATCTTTGTTTACAATCAAAAATATTAGTTAATACCGAAAGTCTATGTTCATCAACAGCTCCATCTCTCATGGTAGTAATGCGTAGATTTTTTACCTGAAAATTCAACCATCCAGACATACTCTCTCCGTTTGAAAAACGTATGTTCTCCATATTTTCAATATCCCTACCTAAGCCATATAATTTTTCTAGATATTCATAAGCTTTCTCATCAAACGATAATTTTTGTTTTTTAGCAAAAACCTCTATAACCAAAAAGTTTAATTCTCCTAGAGCATCTATTTCTTCTATTCTTTCATTTGTTAATGGACCATTACTTTCTAACTCTTTTTTTATACCAATATTTTCTCTATATAGCCAGCCTTTCATCCTATCACCATTTGAAAAATAAAGATGATCAGATTCTTTGATGTCACGCTTTAATTCTAATACTTTATTGCGATATTCACCTGCCTTCTCAAGCACGGACATTTTTTTTCTTTCTAAATTTTCTTTGATATAATTTTCTATTTTTGCAAATTCCATAATTTCTTCCATTCTCTCTTCTGAAATCGTTGCTTCCGTTTTAAACTCTTCTAATAATTTCATACATTCTTTTCGATACCAACTGTATTTACTTCCTTTTTGACCAAATGGATCATCTGAAAAATGACTACCACAAAGACTAATCACTTTTTTATTTTTCATTTCTTCTAAAAACTCTTGCACTTTTTGTTCATAAGATAATTCATTTTTACTCATTCTAAATTCCCCCTTTTTATTAGATGCTTTATAAAAACGTTCTTATTATACCATAAAAGAAGAGAAAAATCAAAAATTTTTTACCACATTAAATCTGTTTTATGATTAATTTATGATAATGTCTTAAGTGTTAACTTTGGAAAATGTCTCGAAAATAGAAAAAAAACCATACTAAGTATGGTGATGAAAATAAGAAAGGTAGATTTAAGAATGAATGAACAAATTTCTCCTCTTAAAACTTTTTGTTCATTATCTTTTATTTAATGATTTCAACACTTGAACATGCAGTATAATAATTTTCAATAAGATTATTCCATTGTTCTATACTATATATATCCTGTTTTTTCATATTATTTACTAGCTGTTTTGTTGCTACTTATTACTTTTGTTTCCATCTTTGTATTCTCTTCATCATATACTGTAATTTTTCTTATAGTTTGCATATACTTCATCCTCTACAAAATAATATATGATATCTTAAAATTCAATTCTACTATTTATATAAGATTTTACTTCATCAAGTGATAAAGTAATTTGCTCCATGGTATCTCTATCTCTTATTGTTACTGTATTATTATTTATGGTTTCATCATCTACTGTAATACAATATGGAGTTCCTATCGCATCTTGTCTTCGATATCTTTTTCCAATAGATCCAGCCTCATCATAAGTAGCCATAAACGTCTTCGATAAGTTATAATATATCTCTGTTGCTTTTTCGGAATGATATTTTTTTACAAGTGGCAAAACACACACTTTATATGGTGCAATAGCTGGATGAAATTTCATCACTTCCCTTGTTTCGCCATTTTCTAACTCTTCTTCTTGATAAGCATTATCTAATATTACAAGAGTTAGACGATCTGCTCCAATAGTTGATTCAATAATATATGGGATATACTTTTCATTCGTTTCTGAATCTAAATACTCCTGAGAGACTTTTGAAAATTCTTGATGCCTTGACAAATCATAATTCGTCCGATTATGAGTACCATTTACTTCTCCCCAACCAAAACTAAATTGATATTCAATGTCACAAGCTTCCTTGGCATAATGAGCTAATTTTTCATGATCATGAAATCTTAATTTTTCTTCCTCTATTCCTAAATCCATAAAATATTTTTTTGCATACTCTTTAAAATAATTATAAATTTCTGAATCGGTTCCTTCTTTACAAAATGTTTGATACTCCATTTGCTCAAATTCAATGGTTCGGAAAGTAAAGTTTCCTGGAGTAATTTCATTTCGAAAAGCTTTTCCAATTTGCCCAATACTAAATGGAAGCTTTGCTCTTGTGGTTCTTTGTACATTTAAAAAGTTTACATACTCTCCTTGGGCATTCTCTGGTCTTAAATAAACTTTATTCTTACCATCCTCAGTAACACCTCTATGCGTTTCAAACATTAAGTTAAATTGTCTGATATCCGTATAATTGCTTTTACCACAATTTGGACATGGTACTTTCTTTTCTCTAATATAAGAAATCATTTCTTCTTGGCTCATTCCATCTGCATTTGCATTTCTATCAAAATCATCAATTAAGTTATCAGCACGATGTCTCATTTTGCATTCTTTACAATCAATTAGAGGATCCGAGAAACTCGAAACATGACCACTAGCTTCCCAAACTTTTGGGTGCATTAAAATAGCAGCATCTACTTCATAAGCTCTTTCCCTTTCTTGAATTATCCTTAATATTATTCTTTAACCTTGCTCCTAATGGACCATAATCCCAAGTATTAGCTAGTCCTCCATAAATTTCACTTCCTTGGAAAATAAATCCATATTGTTTTGCGTAATTTACTAATTTCTCCATCGTTAATTTTTCCATTTATTCATCCTTCTTTCTATTAATTAATGTATATACTACTTAATCATAATACTATAAGATTCTTCTTCCATATGAAGGGATTTGACAAGTTGTATCGAATCTGTATTTAAGGTAACAATATCTGCTTCTAACTGGTGATAATCTAATTCATGAAAAGCAAAATGAATGATTTCCTGTAAAGCTTCTTTCATATACCCTTTTTTCTTTTCTTTGGAACTAATGATATATCCTAATTTACAGTTATTATTGATATTATCTTTTGTATGTAATTGTACGATTCCGATTATTTTATGATTCTCTTTTTTTTCGATTCCCCAGCGAAAATGATTACCATTATGATACCATTCTTCGTATTGATCTACTAATTTTTGATAATCTTTAAAACTCTCAAAGGGAAGTTGATAATAGTACTTATAATAATCAAAATCATAATAGATTCCTTGATACAAAGAAGAGGCATCCCTGTTTTCTATCTTTCAAAGTATTAATCTTTTTGTTTCTAAGTTTTTAAATTTATTCTCCATTCGATAAATGTTCCATTTCATTCTCTATTAATCTAACGATTTCTTCTTCTTTACTTTCAATACGACAATACTCACTAATATTTTTACTATTAAATTTATTTTCATATAACCAGTACATTTCTTTTATAAAAGGAGTATAGAAAAAGTCATCATTATAAAGAATGATTAATTTATCATCTTCTTTCGTACGTAACTCTTCAATGGAAGATAATATCTCAGCATGTGTACCAAGTCCTCCTGGAATAAAAATCATAATATCGCTTTTTTGATAAATCTCTCTTGTTCGGTCCATAGAAGTTTCCACTACAATAGTCTCATCTAGTTCTAATTCATCTAATTGCTCTTGGTAGCAATTTAAGGTAATACCAATTATTTTCTTTTGATGATTTTTAAAAATATCATAACAACTTCCCATTAATCCATGATGATAAGCACCAAATACTAAATTGACATTATCTAAACTTGCTATTTTGGTAATCAAAGATAAACTATTTTTATAGAATTTATCTTCTACAATTTCTGAACCACATCCAATAAATATATTCATATTTTCCTCCTAAAAAATAAAAACTTTTAGAATAACATAAGGACGAAATAACTTCCGCGGTTCCACCTTATTTATTCCAAAAGAATCACTTTTATTATACTGCTCGTGAGATTCCACCTCAGTCATCACAACTTATGAATTAATCATACTAATTTTTTATTTCTCTGTCAATATATAACTTCTACAAAATCAATTATTTACACATTAAACAAAATTATAATTTTTTCTTATGTCATAATTTTTTAATGAATGCTTTATTAAATAATTACTATAAAACCTTCTTCATTACTTTTACTTTTGCATTAGTATCATATTCTTTCATTACTTTATCTAAGAAACGAAGTCTTAAAGTGGGTTTTGCATTTTGCTTCGTAATAGGCTCTACCGTTTTGCACTCGGTGCCATAAGTATTTTATCCACTAAATCATAAGTTACTTTTTTTCCTTCATGATAAAACTTAAAATTTTTCACAAGTTGTAAAGGTGCTTGATTGTTTTTTATTCTATTAACATTTATTCTATCTTGTTCAATAATTGCTCGCTCTAGTCCCATAGAGGCAGGATTAAGACAAATTGTACTAACACTGTTTCTTCCAATATTCATTTGACATCTTGTACTACCTTGAATCGAAAAATTAGTAGTTGGTTCTAAAAAATCTACATAACTCATATCATTTCCTTGTTTATGAGAGGTATAAGTATTTCCCATAATTCCTCTATTGTCTTTTATTCCAGGAATATAGGCAGCTTTTAGAGCTTCTTTAGAAAGAATGGTTTCATCTTCTACTCCTTTTCCTAAACTTATTAAATCATTGCTAGAAGCTACAACTCCTGCATGCCCACTGTAGCCATCAACAACTAAATCACTAGAATCATTTACATAACCTATTTCATTAACATCATACCCATATCATTATAATTATAGTTTTCTGTTGATACTACCTTCATCTCATATAAACATTCTAATGCTTCTTCTATCGTAGCTTTCTCGGCAATTCTTCCCCTTGTCATAATAATTAAATACCTTTTCTTTCATTAAGTTATAAGCAATAATCTGTGTATAAAATTTAATCATAGAATCAATATCAAACAAGGCGTCCTTAGGCATATTTTCTCCTGTATGATTTCTATTTCCTCCTACTATTTTCACATTAATATCACCAACACTCTTTCCTACGGTATAACCATGAATAGGATAGTTTCTTTTTATCTCTCTTAATTGATTTATATTTTCTTTGGTTATTTCTTCGACTACCTCCTCAAAAGTAGCATCTTTCTTTTTCTTAATTATTTCTAACATTACTTAGGACACTTCTCTAATTCCATCCATCGATGCATAAGTTCCCTCTAATTTTATTTCTTCCAAAAACTCTTCAAACATTTTATCATAAACCATAATAAGCCTCTTTTCTTTAATATATATTACCATTACGAAAAGATTATGTTTACTATCAATAAGAAAACATCTCCAAAAGAAAAAACTATCTTCTAGTTTTATGCTTCTAACTTTACAATTTTCTTTAAGAAATCTTTACTTTTTAGATAAAGACCTGTATATCTATCGTAGTAATCGTCTAAAAATTGATTAATTTCTTTTAATATCTCATCACTTACTTCTAATTTAGAGATACTTTTTATGTCTACATAGAAAAACATTCTAACAAGTTTAATGGTTTTATCGCTAACCATTCCTTCGTTTTGATAACAATTAGCACAAATATAACCACCAAGAGAAGAAGATAGCGAAACGATATTAGCAGTGGAACCACACTCACTACATCCATCAATCATTGGTTTTACACCTAAATAATCTAGTAGTTTCATCTCTACAATCGAAGTAAGAATGGCAGGAGAAAATCCTTCCTCTATTTTTACCAAAGTATTTTTTAAAATGATGTAAATTTCACTATCATTATTTTGTTTTAATACTTGCCATACCAAATCCACTAAATAGGATGCATAAGAAACTTTCGTCAAATCGGATAATAAATGAGTAAAAGAATTCAAAATATCCACACTAATTAAAGTAGAAAGACCATTTTGTTTATAATAAATATGAAATTTACCAAAAACAAGTTTTCTACTAACTCCTCTTAGTTTACTTTTCATATTACGACATCCTTTGGAGACTACTCCAATTAGTCCATACTCTTTTGTTAGAATATTTAGTATTTTACTAGTTTCACTATAATTGGTTTCACTAAGAATAATTCCTTCTACTTCTTCAATCTTCACATCATCACTTCTTTTTTTGTTTCATATTTTTTAAAAGAAGATAATATTTAATATCTCCTGTTTCTTTAAATAAATCCCATACAATTTTATCCATAAAATCACCTCTATTACTATATTGGTGGTTTTATAAAATTTTTATTCATCTTCTTTTAAACCTAATTCAGAAAAATACTTTTCTTCATCTCTCCAGTTTTTTAATGTTTTGACATAGGTTTCTAAAAAGACCTTTTTTCCTAGAAAATGTTCCATATCTTTTCTTGCCATCGTACCAATTTCTTTTAACATGACACCTTGTTTTCCAATAATAATTTTCTTTAAGTTATCCCGGTCAACAACAATCAATACTTGAATATGAACCATATTTTCTTCTTCTTCATAGTTTTCTACATAGCAAGTAACAGCATGAGGAACTTCTTCTTTGGTAAGTTTTAATACTTTTTCACGAACAAACTCTCCCATAATGAAACGAGTAGAAACATTAGTAATCTCCTCTTCACTATAGATTCTTTCTTCTTCTGTTAGATACTTTTTTATGGTTTGTAACAAGCTATCCACATTATCACGTTTTTTGGCAGAAATGGGAATAATTTCTGTAAAAGGATAAAAGGCTTTTAAGGTATCAATTTCTTTTAATAATCTTGTTTTATCACTTATTTGGTCAATTTTATTTAAAAGTAAAATTACGGGTATTTCTTTGTCTTTTATCTTATTCAGTACAAACTGATCTCCCTTTCCAAAACCTTTTGCAATGTCTACTAAAAATAATATTACATCGACATCCTCATTTGTGGTATAAGCCTTTTTGTTTAGTAGATTTCCTAATTTATGATTTGGTTTATGAATACCAGGAGTATCTACAAAGATAATTTGAGAGTCCAAATCATTATAAATACCATTAATAATATTTCTTGTGGTACCTGCTTTATCTGAAGTAATCGCAAGCTTCATACCTAATATTTGATTTAACAACGTACTTTTTCCTACATTTGGTCTACCAACTAAACTAACAAATCCGCATTTCATACTAAATCATCACTCCCAAATGGATAGGGACACAATTCTTCTACTGTATATTCTTTATATTCTCCAGTAGTAGAAAAACAACGAACGATAGCTTCTTTTGAAAAAAATTCCAATATTACTTGACGACAAGCAAAACAAGGTGTTCCTATTTTTTTACTAGATACCATAATATTGATTTCCTTAAACTCGTTCTTTTGATAACCATTAGCAACCGCACTCGCAATCGCATTTCTTTCTGCACAAATACTAGTGCCATTAGCATTTTCTACATTCACTCCAGAAAATTCTTTTAAATCAGTTGTGACAACAATCGCACTTACTGGAAAGTGAAAATATGGTGAATAAGCATTTTTATGTAATTTTAATAATTTTTCTTTCATCTTCTACTCCTTTTATTTTATAAAATCTATTATTTTTGGTATAAATATTAGACCACCGATAAGTCCTGATACAATGGCAAAAATAAGAACTCCTGCTGCTGAGATATCTTTTGCTTTTTTGGCATATGGATTTTTCTCTAGTGTTATCATATCTACTATATTTTCCAAAGCGGTATTAAAAAATTCTGCCATTAAAACTAAACCTATTAATATTAAGCAAATGCTTAGTTCTATCATACTTAATTTGAATACTATCCCTAAAATAACTATAACAATAGCACTAACAGTATGAAGTCGTAAATTTTGTTCTTCCTTGTAAGCTGTTTTCATTCCTTCTATTGCATATTTAAAACTATTGATAAGACGTTTTTTACTCACTAACTTCTCTTTGGATACCACACTCATTTAATACTTCCTCCTGACGATGAAACATTTTTTTTTCATCTTCTTCATTCATATGATCATAACCTAGTAAATGATAAAAACCATGAACCGCTAAAAAACTTAGTTCTCTTTTTAAAGAATGATGATATTCTTCTGCTTGCATTTTTGCTTTATCAATCGAAATATAAATATCTCCTAATACTCTACTATCACTACCATTAACAACTTCTTCTTCATCTTCCAAAGCAAAGGTAATCACATCCGTTTCCCTATCAATACCACGATAGTTTTTATTTAATTCATGAATATAAGAATTATCCACTATAATGACATTAAATTCTACTTTCTCTAAATTCTCTTTCTTCACTGCATACTCTAAAACTCTATTTACTTCGTCTAGTTCCTCTATTTCTTTTTCTGTTTGATTAAAAATTTCAATATGGTTCATTACTACCTCCTATATTAATGCAATAATTCCTACTAATATGATTATAGATACAATATTTAAAAATCCTTCCGATTTCATAAAATCAGGTAATTTATTTATTATTTTTACAATAAATCGATAGATATAAAACCCAATGACTCCTCCAATAACATTTAACATAATATCATCAACATCAAATACTCTTCCTATTACCATTTGTACGAGTTCAATAGAAAAAGAAGCTATCAAGGTTAATAGTAAGATTAAATAAGGCTTTTCTAACTTTAAATAATGACTACTAAATAAACCGAATGGAATAAATAAAGTAATATTTCCTATTACATTTTTAATAAATAACCTACTACCTAGTTGATATCTAAACATCTCTTTAAATGGAATAAAATTATTGCTACTCCAACTAGTAGCATCTTGAAAAGTAACTACTTGAAATAGACATAATATATAAATAATAAAAGATAACATAAGTAATTCTTTATATAAAGTTAGATGAAGGTGATTTTTCATTAAATAAGTAACCCTTAATGATACAACAATAACGATTGAAATAATAATCATGGGCCATGTTAATTCAATTAATCCTTGTATCGTTTTACTGACTTGTTCCATCCTTTTCACCTTCTAATTCTTCTATATTAATATCTTCTATACTTTCATAATCTGTAATGTCCTCTTTTACTTTAAAAAATATATCCATTTCTATTGTACTATTTTTCTCCCTTTTTTTCAAAACTTTTTTAGAAATAATGGAATCTTTGGAAGATAGTTTTCTTTTTAACTTTTCTTCTGCCATTTTAATTCCTTCTTGTTCTCCTTTACTAGTGTTATATCTTTTTATAATTTCTTCTGTCTTTTGTAGTTCACTATAATTTATACTAATTGGTAGTAAATTATTTTCTAATAGTTTTATTCTTTTTACTTTGTATGTTTTAAATGGTTTGAAGTTGAAAAGGAACAAGTTGTGATTTAAAAATTTCACTTCTAAAGTCCTTTTTTTATCTTTTTTTTGTTGTACTTCTTTATACGTTTTTGGAAGAGAAATACTAACATTATACCAAACTTCTCCGAATACTACTCCTTCTGCATGGACTTTCTTTTTGATTTCTTCATCTTTTGAAATAAAACCACTAATTAGAATATCACCTTTTTTTACATAATCATTTTTTTTAGTAACGACTTCTCCACTATCTGCTTGTATTTCTAATATCATGGCATTCTTTTTCGCAACAATATGTTGTTCTTTTTTTTCTTTTTCTTTCTCTTTTTTCACTCTTTCTTCTACCTTTACTACATACTTTGTACCAATTGGCTCAATTTCTAACCATTCGAGACGATCAACTTCTTTACTTAATATTTTACTTATTATTTTTTCTTTTTCTTGAAAACTTACTTTAAAGTGATACTTCTCAATACCATATTCTTTTAAATCATTCAAAACTAACTCTCTAATATCACTTTTAGCATGTTTTACTTCTATTGAAAAAATAATATTAGAAAGAACTTCTAACAAAATAATACCTAGTATTAAAAACACAAAAAAAACAAAATATTTCCTACCTAAATGTTGTATTTTAATTGGTCCATATTCTTCGACTACTTTTATTTTGTAGCTTGTCTTTATTTTTTTGATTTCCTGGTATCCATCTTCTTCTACAGTAATAAAAGAGTACCCATCTTTTATTACAATATCATAGAGTTCTATTTTTTTCGAAATAATATTCTTAATAAATCTTTTAACATCTTTTCCTTCTATTTTTAATTTGTATTTATTCGTCATGGAAATCAACCTCTATATCCTTTGTTTTCCCACTAATTAATACTTCTTTATCTAATAATTTATTCAGTGTTAAATAATCTCCTTTTACAATAATTCTTCCATTGGAAGTAGAAAAAGAAATTCTCTCGTCTTCTAATGATAACACTTCTTTATAATTAACCACATAGATTCTATCACTAAATATGGTAATTCGAAATTCATTATCATTAATATAGTCTTTCAATTTATTCAACATGGTATCACCTATTACTAGAATATGTGATAAAAATTTCAATTATTTAAAAAAGAAGACTAAGTTTAACTTAACTTAGCCTTAATCATAGAACTTACTTCCTTCATATCAAACTTTGCAACCACTTTTGGATTGACTATTTCCATTACTTTTTTCATATCTCTCATGGTAGTAGCAGAAGTTTCACGAATCGCATCCTCTATTATTTTTTCTACTTCTTCTTTGGTTAATTGTTCTGGAAGATACTGTCCTAAAATATCTAACTCTTTTTGAATATTTACTACCAAATCTTCTCTCGATGCTTTCAAAAATTCTTCTTTTGAATCCTTTCTTAGTTTTACTTCACGTTCTAATACTTTTAAAAATACCTCATCTGTTATTTCCGCTTTTTTATCAATTCTTTCTTTATCAAGGGATGCCTTTAACATACGAATAACAGTTAGTGTTTCTTTATTTTTCTCTTTCATGGCAAGAACCATATCATTTTTTAACTTTTCTAATAATTCCATTTTCTCACACTCCTATTCTATTATACAATAAAATATAAAATTCTTCTATTGAAAAATAATAGAGACCATTAATCTCTATTATTCTTATTATTAGCATGATTTCTTTTTCTTGTGTTTTTGATTCCTTCTTTTTTGGCATTACGTCTTCTAACTCCAGGTTTATCGTAACATTCTCTTTTTTTGCATTCTGAAGGGACACCGTCTCTAGCTACTTTTTGTTTAAATTTACGTAAAGCTACATCTAGATTACCATTTTTAACAGGTACTTTAGTTGCCATCTTATATCCCTCCCTTCGTTTTTCCTAAAAAGAATTATAGCAGACATTTCCTTATATTTCAATAACTTTTCGACATTTTTTTATTATTTTGCTAATTTTAAAATAAGTTCATACATCGCACGAATAAATTTTCCATAGTGATTTCCAAATTGATAAAAAAATAAAAACAGGTAATAAATGATTGGTAATAAGAGAAGAATGATTACTATTTTAAGCAATTTTTGACTTCTTAGAATCCACTTATGTACTGAACCCCAAAAGTTGGACAGTTATTTTATACTACTGATTCAAGGAT
>CANRVM010000027.1 GCA_947643295.1 uncultured Mycoplasmatota bacterium | reverse complement strand
TTTTTTCATTTAAAAACCTCATTTCTCTTTGTCCAAGAAACGGGGTTCATAACATTATGACAGTGGGCAAACATCATCTTCTGCAATTCTCCTAATAGAACTACCTAGTGCATTACCAGCATCCATTAACAACTTCATTACATTAACGAATGCATTAATAACAGGGCCTGAAAGATAGCTACTACTCGCACCACCGATGAATTTTTCTAATTTCTCTTCTTCCACTTTTTGCATTAACTACATGAATTTGGATGAACAATTCCATTGATTACCCCTGAAATAAAGATAACTGTTGCCGCTATCCCTAAAGCCATCCAAGTTGAAAAACCTCCTGATATTTTTTTTAATTCTTCTTTTTTGATTTCTTCTATATTATCACTCCTTCCAAATTGCTTCAAAAATAGTATATAATTTTTTTCTTCTATGATAAAGACTAATAGTAACTATATCTTTATCCTTATATGTTTTTGGTAATTCAATACGAACAATTACCTCATGATACCAATTTTCTTTGCTTTTTACCATCTTTCTTGTAACATCAATTATCTCATAAAAATATCTTTTATTTTCAATATAGAGATGTTTATTTCTTGTTAAGCTTTTTAAATTCTTATTATCTACATAAAAAGAAAGATAATTTTCTGTAATAACAGTAGATGATAACACTTCAAAACTTTTATATTCTAATTTCGTAAACAAGATAAAAACGGATATTTCTACTAGTAAAAAGAAAAAGGTAACGCTAAGTACGAGTTGATTTTTTTCGTAATTTTTCTTCATGAACCACTCCATCTTCCAGCTTTAAAATCCGATTAAATAAGTCCATATTATCAAATCGATGAGAAATAATAATAATTGTTTTGTCTCCCATCTCTTTGAAAATATTTTTAAGTATCGTTCTTTCTCTTTTTATATCAATTTGACTTAGTGCCTCATCAAAAATGTAAATATTACTAGATTTTAAAATACTTCTAGCTAAAATGAGTCTTTGTCTTTCTCCTCCACTAAAGTTAAAACCATTTTCCTCTACTAATTTATCTAATGATAATGCATCCTTATCAATGATTTCATCTACTAAAGTAAGTTGAACTGCCTTTAATACCTTCTCTTTATCCATCTCTTTTTTTAAAGTAATATTGTTATATATTGTGTCTGTATATAGAAATTCTTGTTGAGAAATATAGGTCATATTTTCTCTTAATAAATCTAAGTGATAATGATTAATATCAATATTATTAATACTAATATTATCAAAATCAACTTCTATATATCTCATTAATAGTTTCATTAGTGTACTTTTCCCACTTCCACTTTCTCCATATAAAAAGACTTTATCTCCTTGCTTGACTTTTAAATTAATATTTTTGAATAGTTCTCTACTTCCATAAGAAAAGGTTAAATTATGATACAAAATATCTCCTTCTACTTGATAATTTTGATATAAATCTTTACCTTTAAACATTTCCTTTTTAATAGTAAATAAATCCTCTATCCTTTCTAAAGATAGTATAACCG
Source organism: uncultured Mycoplasmatota bacterium (assembly GCA_947643295.1). The sequence continues at coordinate 10,226 of CANRVM010000027.1, read as the reverse complement.
TTGGATATTCATGCAATAAATTTACTAAATTTTGAAAAGAAGAAATGAAAAAGGTAAGCAGAGAATGGAAAATGATTAATTCACTAAGCGACATTTGTTGATTAATGACGAAAAAAGAGCCATAAGATAATATAATAATGTGATATAGATGATAAAAGTTATTTTTCATAAAACTAAAAATCTTTTCTACCATCGATACTTGATAAACTGCTTCTAGTAAATTCTTATATTTTAGATAAAAACGATCCATTATTATTTTTTCTACATGCATTCCTTTTACCGCATCTACACTAGAAAGTGATTCTATCAAATAAGAATTTAATCCTTCCTCCTTTCTATAATAATTTTTTACTCCTTTTTTTATCTTACCTTTAAATAGAAAATGAATTATAACAAATCCGATTAAAAATAAGATAGTAATTAGAGTAAGTTCGAAATTTATCTTCATTAATAAAAATAAGAACAAGATAAGGCAAAAAAAGTCAGTTGTAATAGACGTAAATAATTTCGCTAAAAAGTCCTTAATAGAGGATAAATCTTTCATTCTAGAAATGATTTCTCCTGTTGTCCTATTTTTATAGTAAAGATAAGGAAGTAAAATAATTTGTTTATATATTTTCATGGTAATATGTAAATCAAGAACCTCACTATATTTTAAAAGTATAATATCTTTTAGGAAAGAAGATACTTCTTTTGAAAAATAAATAACAAAAAGCATGGCACTGATTATAATGATATTATGACTATTATCATAATTAATAGAAAAATCAATTAAATATTTAAAATGAAAAGCAGATAAAATATTAAAAATAAAATACAATATAGTTAAAATGACTAAGAAAATAAAATATACTTTTTGTTTTTTAGAAGCAATGAGTATCATTTCTTTCATTACTTTTTGATTTTGAAAAATGGGTAGTTTTCTTTCTGGAGTTAAAAAGAGAAAACAATTACTGCTCATAAGTTTGAATTCACTGATAGACAAAACCCTCTTCCCCCTAGCAGGATCCATGACTACAATAGAACCCTTTTTGAAATCTACTTCATAAATTACGATAAAATGCTGATAACTCTTATTGATAATTACATGTGCGATACATGGTAAGTTATTTACGTTAATATTTTTTATATCACCAGTTAAAGCTGTTCCATGAAATCCCAATTTTTCAGCTGATTCCAATAATTTATACGCAGTAACACCATTTTTTGTAGTAGATGTTAATTGTCTTAGGTACTCCTTTGATACATTTCCTCCATAATGTCTTATAATAGAAAGCAACGAACAAATACCACAATCTTTAATCCCATCTTGTAAAACTACCTTCATATCAAATTATTAAACCTCCTATCTTATTATTGATAGGAGGCTACATTTTTCCTAGTTATTTTATAATATTTTTTTAAAATTTAAATAGATAATTGATTAAAACTCGATAAACTTCATTTCTATCGACAATTTCTTTATTATCTAACATATGTTGTAATTCTGTTAAATCTACAAATTTAACTGCTTGAACCTCAGATTCTTGGAAATTTAGCGTTTTATCATCTACACCTGTTGTTCTTAAAATAAAGAAATCATAATATTGTCTTTCGATAAAGTCATCACTGAATTTTTGTTCTTTTCGAAAACAGTACATATATCTGAAATCTTTCACTTCTGTTCGGTACCCAAGTAATACACTTACTTCCTCATTAATTTCTCTTGCAGCGGCTGATAAAGAATCCTGCCCAGCAGAAATATGTCCTGCAACAGAGATATCCCACATTCCAGCATTCTTTTCTTTCTCCTCACTTCTTTGTTGCAGTAATACTTCATTCTTTTCATTCACAATAGCAACCACAATTGCCCTATGCCATAATCCTCTTTTATGAACCTCATTTCTAGGTAGGATTTCTCCTGTAAATACTCCATCTTCATTTAAGATATCAATCATCTCGTTAGACATTTTATTTCCTCCTCTATAAAATGTTCACTATCCAAAGTAAAACACTATATCATTTCTATTTTTATGTAAAGAGATATAAACCAATAGAAGTCATTCATTTTCATTGTAACATAACCCTAATAATATAAAAAGCTTAAATTTTTTTCATAATTTTATCCTGAAGATTTAGTATAAGTAATTGCCATCAAAATTAATGGTTGCTATAACCGCTTTAGGAACATTTAATAAGTTGGGTAGAGCTAAACTTTACAAAGAAGTGAGGCGCTACAATGAACAAAATTTTTTTATCTTTGCTCTAGTAATTATTATCTTACTTTTACTATTATTGTTATTTGTAACTTTAATATAAAAGAAAGCCGCCTAAATCATTGGATGAGTTAGGTGGACCAAATGGAAACACTCAACACTAGCATATTGAATGTTCCTTTTTATTTTATTCAAGTTTTCTTGACACATTCGTCATAACATAAAAACGACCTTTGGGAAAGTCGTTTTATTTAAACTCGAAAAATTCGAGTTATCCTTAAATCTGGTGTCCACGACAGGATTCGAACCTGTGACCGATCGCTTAGAAGGCGATTGCTCTATCCAGCTGAGCTACGCGGACATTAACTTCTAACAAGATAAATTATACACTAAAAAAAAGCATCTTTCAAGTGCTTTTTTATTTTTCTTCTAAAAACTGTCTTTTCATAGTTTTTCCTAAAGATCTCTTTTGTCTATTTTCTTTACATCTGTACCATTAACCTGAATTAAAACTTCAGATACATCATAATTATCAAATACAGAATACGCTAGTGTATAACTTACCTCTTCTAATATCTTATTATTGTCATCAAAAATAGCATTATTAAAATTCATAAGCATTCTGTTTTCTTGTTCTTTATAATCAATTAACTTAGCATTACTATTTAAAAAACTCATAAGATTAGACTCATAAATATAACTAGTAGTTAGTTCTTCTACAATAATTTTTATCTTATCCTCACTATTATTTAAATACTTTGTAACTGGTACATAATAATGATTCCCATCTAAGTTTTCTAAATAGTAAACCACTACCCTATTAATATCATTTCTAGAAGTTATATTATATGTTTTATTTATTCCAATATCTTTATCCAAGACTTTACTATATTCACTTGGAACTTCTCCTTCTACCTCAATAATTATTCCATTAATATCACCTAAATCCATAATACTATAAACGATAGACTCTATCATTCTTTCTTTTAACTTTTCCTCTTGTTTTAGAATTTTCTTACTAAAATTAATGGTTACATACCCTTCATCAAGAATAATTTCATATACTTTTGTTCCACTAGGAATCGTTGCCTTTAATCCATTTGGTATTTTATCATTATTACTTTTAGTTAGATTTTTTATAATTAGTTTTATTTGTTCTTCCTTATTAGTAGAATCTAGTAAAATATTTGTCTTTACTAAATAATTATCTCTATCTAGTAAATAAATGTTATTTGTACCGATTCCAGTAATATATTCTACTTCGAGATTTGTTTTTAAAGTATCCTCTTGATACATATTTGGAATAGAATAAACAACGAGAAGAATAAAGGCAGTTAGTGTTGTTATAAATATTTTTCTTAAAGCTTTTTTCCTTAGCATAAAATCACCTATTTAAAGATATGAAAAATCGTACTATTATAGTACGATTAAAGTGATATTTCTTTTAGTTTTAATAATTCAACTACCGCACTTGCTCTACCATTAACACCTAATTTCTGCATTGCATTTGAGATGTGATTTCTTACTGTTTTTTCACTAATATTTAATTCTTTTGCGATTTCTTTTGTTGTTCTATTTAATATTAAAAGTTCAAAAACTTCTCTTTCTCTATTAGTTAGAATTTTATTCGACATCATACTCTTCCCTTCCTTTAATACTCACCTAGAATATTTTATGAGAAAGAGACGAGATTTGTCAGTCATTTAGCCTAACTTTTTTTAAAAGTAACAGTAATATACATTTTCTCTTCGAAATTTTCCTGAACAAGTCGCATGATATTATTTGCTATGGTACTATCATGTTTTTCTTTTAATGCTACTACTTCTATATTCTTATCATCTATTTTTACAAAACTATCTAATTCTAATTTTTCTTTAATTTGTTTTTCTATAGTTTCTTCTTTACCTTGTAACTGATTTAGGTATTTTAATTGCTCATAGGCATTATTTTTCTCTTCTGTAGTTGCTTTTTCATTCGTTAAAGCTTCCTGTAAGGATACCATTTTTTCTTGACGCTCTTCCTCTAAAGACACTCTCATTGATATGAGAGAAGACGTTTCTTCTTTTACACCATCATCTTTTTTCTCTTCTTTTGTAATTGTTTTTTCTGTATTATTTACCAGTAAATCATTAGGCATTGTAATATAATAGACACTAAGAACTAATATCAAACTAAATAATGTTAAAAACCATAAATTTTGTTTATTGATCATACGCTCTATCCTCCTTATGATAAAACATATGAAGCAAAAAAAAAGAATATTCGAAAAAAATATTCTTATTTGATTTCTTTTCCACAATTAGGACAATATCTAGTAAATTCATCAATCTTAGATCCACAATTAGAACAGTATGATACCTCTTTTGAATTGAAACTACTCTTAGTATTATTTTGTCTTTTATTATTAGTAGAATTCAATTGATTAAAGACGAAATCTTCCATTGAATTTTCTCCTTCATACTCACTATTATTACATCCTAATATAAGATAGAATATTGGTGCTAATAAAATAAGCCCTATAGCAAAAGAATCATCTTTTTTAAAGCTTCTTGCTAGACTAACATTTAATAAAATCATAAAATAAATTGAAATAGCGCCACATGCTAGAGTACCTACAATTGGTATCACGTTTAATATTGGTGAAAATAAACAAATTACAATCCACCAAGGATTTACTCCTGATATTTTACATAACAAATATGTATTATAAAACGGAATTATAGCACCCCATCCAGGTTGTTTTGCCTTACTTAATATTCTCCAAGTTCCTATAATTTTCATAAGACAGAAAATCAATGCAATAAGTATAAAAAAGACAATAACAACAAAGAATCCTGCAAGAAATCCTTCAATAGCTACATCTTCTATAAAATGATTATAAGGTACATAGTCATACATTTTTTTCACTCCTTCTATTTAAAATATACCATATATTATGAAAATATACTATTTCTTTTTTCTTTTTCCAACTTTTCTATTGCATATGATAATGCTACTTTACCTGATGCATAATTTAAAGATCCTTGTTGATAAGCAATATATGGTTCTCTAATTGGTCCATCACAACTAATTTCAATACTAGATCCTTGTGTAAATGAACCAGAGGCCATAATAACTTGATCATCGTATCCTGGCATATCCCAAGGAATTGGTATTGATTTAGCATCAATTGGGGAACCACTTTGTATTCCTTGGACATAATGGATTAAATCTTCCTTCTTATGAAAGATAATATTTTGGACAATATCTGCACGTTCTTCCTTATACTTTGGTTCTACCTCATACCCTAACTCTTCTAAAACTTTAGAAGTCAAAACAGCAACCTTTAAGCTAGAAGAAACTACACTAGGTGCAAGAAAAATACCTTGTAAAATACTTTTGTTAATTCCCAGTGTTGGTCCAACATCTCTTCCTTCTCCTGGAAGTGTTAATCTCTCTCCTACTAAATCTATATATTCTTTTTTTCCTGCAACATAAGCACCATTGGGCGCCATACCTCCACCAAGATTTTTAATTAAAGAACCAACAACGACATCTATCTCTAACTTTCCCACTTCAAAATCGGATACTAGTTCACAATAGCAATTATCTACCATAATGATAATGTCTTGATTTATTCTCTTTATGAATTTTGCTACTTTTTCTACTTGCTGTAATGTAATACTTTTTCTAGTGGAATATCCTTTTGATCTTTGAATTTCAATTACTTTTATTTTCTTATTCTTAATGACTTCTTCTATTTTTCCATAATCAAAATCATTTTCTTTTAAATCAATTTCTAAATAGTCTATTCCGAACGATTTCAAGCTACTTTGATTTTCTTTAATACCGATTACTTCATGCATCGTATCATAAGGAGTTCCTGTAATAGATAATAAAGTATCTCCTGGTCTTAAAAGTGCAAAAAAAGTAACATTTAAAGCATGAGAAGCCGATACAAATTGAGTTCTAACAATGGCATCTTCACAACCTAAGACACTAGCAAAAATTTTTTCAATTTTATCGCGACCAATATCATCATATCCGTAACCTGTACTAGATGAGAAATCATTTTCACTAATCTCTTGACTATGAAAAGCTTGGATTACTTTGCAAGTATTTTTAAAACACATATTATCTATCTTTCGAAAAATATCTGTACATTCGATTTCACAATTATCAATAAATTGTATTATTCTATCATTCATTAATAAGTACCTCCATCCACTCTTATTACTTGATTATTAATATAGCTAGCATCATCCGACAGTAAAAAATAAATTACTTTTGAAATCTCTTCACATTCTCCAAATCTCTTTATAAATATCTTCTCCTCTTCACTTTTTATATAATCTTGATCTAAATTCTTTATTTCATTTTCTGTTTTTACCCATCCAGGAGCTACTGCATTCACTCTTACATAAGGAGAGAATGCTAACGATAGATTATGCGTAATGGAATTAATTGCCGCTTTCGAAGCATCATAATCAATTGACATTGGATAATACTTATCGATACCATTAGTTGAAGATAAATTAACAATACTCCCTTTCTTATTTTCATACATCATTTGACCAATTAATTTACTTATTAAAAAAGTACCTACTACATTTACTTCTAAGGTTTTCATAAAATTTGTTTTATTTTTATCTTCAAATAAAGAATCCAAACACACAGCTGCATTATTTACTAAATAATCAATCCTTTGATAATTTTCTTTTACTATACTTACTACTGCATGAATATCTTCTTCTTTTTCTAAATTACATTTTTTTAGTATGATATCTACCTTATATTTCTCTTCTAATTCTTTTTTTAAACTTTCTGCCTTTTCCTTACTTTCATTATATGTAATGATAAGATTACAGTTTTTGGTTGCCAGATATCTACTGATATTTTCTCCTAAACCACTAGCACCACCTGTTATTAAAGCGATTTTTTTATTCATGCTTGCCTCCTTTTCTTGAAAGAAAAATCCACTAAAAGAATAGTGAATTTTCATTATTTTTTTAATTGTTGATATTAGGCACGTGATGAATATTTTCCATCAGCTGTAGTTACCAATATCTTTTCACCTGTTTCAATAAACATAGGAACTTTTACTACTAATCCTGTTTCAACAGTCGCATCTTTTAAGGCATTATTGGTGGTATTTCCTCTTACAGCTGGTTCTGTTTCTACAACTGTAAATTCCACTTTATCAGGTAAATCAATTCCTAATAATTCTCCTTCATAAAGGATAACATAAACATTCATGTTCTCAATTAAATAATTTTTATTATCTCCTACTTGATCAGCACTCAATTCTAATTGTTCAAAAGTATCCATATTCATAAAGAAATAAGTATCTCCTGTATTATATAGGTATTGAACATTTTGTTTATTGATATTTGCTTTTTCAAACTTGACATTGGTATTAAATGTTTTTTCCACAATTCCACCAGTTCTTAAATTTCTAAGCTTCGTCTTCATAAAAGCGGAACCTTTGCCAGGTTTTACATGTAGAAATTCAACTACTTGATAGATTTGTCCATCAATCATGATAGTTACACCATTCTTGATATCATTTACATTAATCATATCTTCCACCTCTTCTATTAGAGTTTAATTCTACTCTTTTAGTATTCGTTTTTATTTTCACTTTTTTATCTCTTATTTTCTTAGAATCACTTTTAGATGCTTGTTGATTAGTTAATTTTTCATAATCAATGACAAGACCTAAAATATTTCTTACTCATCTAATCACGCCTACTTCTTTTCTACATGTTCAGTATGTTTTCTACAATGAGAACAATATCTATTCAAGTTAAGACGATCTGTTGTGTTTTTTACATTCTTTTCTACACGATAATTTTCCCTCTTACATTCACTACATACTAGTGTTTTATTTTGTCTATTTCCTACTTTTCCCATAGTATCCCTCCTTACGTCTATAGGTATTATATCAAAAATATAAAAAAAAGCAAAATATTTTTACTTTTTTATCTTTTATTTACTTCAACGACTGCTCGAGCACCATACCCTGACCTATAAAAATCAGGCCATTCAACATTACCAGAGCTATTTATACCAAATGTATTTACACCACAACTATAATCTTCTATCCTTGCAGTCAATGTATGATAACCAAATACATTGTCCACATTTACTGTTCCACCATTCCAAACTACACTCGTCGAATAATTATACATCCAAACAGGGCAAGTTCCATAAGTAAAATTACCAGAAGCAGGCTGTTTGCAACCATAAAACATTGCTTCTTGGGCTGTAATCATTCTTGCCTTTCTAGTCATCGTATCAAGAGTATAAACATTGCTAGAACAGGTAATAGGATAATAATTTTTTCCCTCATATTCATAAGTACTATTAAAATCAACCGAACAGCCTGTAAAAGCATTATCTTTAAAAACAGTCTCTCCCATTTTAAATGTTTGATCATTTACATATTTCCAACCGCTAGTTACTGTTTCTAATGCTTCTAATACTGTTAATGGACCATTTTCTGTGCAAGTGCTTCCTGATGGATTATGAAGCCAATTCACATTATCTACTGTATTTTCTCTTTGTTGCATTGTTAAATGATTTCCATCATCTTTCATGACATGAAAATATCTAACATCTCCATCTGTTACTCGATACCTTACAATAGTTCCTACTGGACAACTATCTATATCTTCACTATCATAGCATTGATTTAATTGGCAAGTTGCCTCTTCTCCTGTCACACAAAAAGTTGGAGAATTTTTTACTTGGTCATAAGTATATGCTTTTACAATGTTTGGATTACCATCTAATGGATCTAATACACTCTTCCCAATTGGAAAATCTAATGGTACAGTTTCTAGTCCTACATCACTTCCAAAGCTTACTTTTATATTTTTCGTATCATTATTTATAATTCTAACATCTATCGTTTTACTTTCATTTCCACTCCCACTTTTTTCAAGAATATAACCTGCATTTGTTGGTGGTACATCACTTGTTTTAATATATCCAATTTCTAATTTGTCACTAGCCTCACTTAAAGAATAATACAAATTAACTTTAGCATTTACTGTATTAATATTAGTTAATTTCATTCTAATATATCTTACTTCGTTTGGTAATAATGTTACTTCTTTATTTACATCTAAATCTGCAGAATCAATATAAGAATATAGATTTCCTGTAATAATATTTAGTGCTCCTTTACTTTCATTTGTAGTTGTAAAAACTGCATAAGAAAAATACCCTCCTACTACTAATAGTAGAGATATCATAATAGCAATTAAATAACCATTTTTTATATTTAAATTTTTCTTTAATATATACTTTAAATTCATAGAAACACCCACCATTTATATATTATTTTATTACCTTATTTATATCATAACATACTTTTTATTATTTTTATATACCTATTTTTTATTTTAATAACTTATTTACAAAAACTATGATAGCAAAAATACTATAGCTATTACACTCTATAGTATTTCTTTTTTAAGGATAGATTGAAAAATATAAATCTGTTACTCTTTTTGATATTCGCATTGTTACTAAACTTGCATAGTCAGTGGCTGTATTGGGCATCGATGAATTTGGTGAAACAACAGTGATAGACATTTTTGGATTATCCTTTGGAGCATAACCAAGAAAGTTAGAAGTAATGGTTTCTGTATCAATCACTCCATCATTATTTGTATCAATAAAACTTTGAGAAGTTCCTGTTTTTCCACTTGGAGAATACTTCATATCCATGTATCCTCTACCATAACCACCACTAGAATTAATAACCGCATAAAATCCTTCTCTCACTCTTTGCATATACACTTCTTGTGTTTCTACTTTATTTAATATTTTTGGTTCAAATTGATGAATGACTTCTCCTAGGGAAGCATCGGTTGTTGATTTATGAACTTCTTTTAATAGGTGTGGTTGCACTCTAGAGCCAGAATTCGCAATCGTTGAAATATATTGGGATAATTGAATAGGTGTATACGTTTCATATTGTCCAATGACAAAATCTAAAAGGTTACCTGCTCTTTTATCTTCCACTGCTCCATATCCTAAACT
>CANRVM010000026.1 GCA_947643295.1 uncultured Mycoplasmatota bacterium | reverse complement strand
CAAATATATATGAAAATTATAAAATTAATATCAATAACAATGCTTTCTTTAGTAATCATTTTGCTATTTTAGGAAATAGTGGAGCAGGAAAAAGTTGCGCTGTTGCTAGTCTTATCCAAAACTTATTTACCAAAAACCCTAGTGTTCCGTTAAAAGCAAATTTCTTATTATTTGATGCATTTGGAGAATATACAGCAGCATTTAAAAATCTAAAAAATATAAATCCAAATCTAATTTATAAATCATATACAACAAATACTACATATAGTGATACAGAAGTGATAAAAATTCCAACTTGGTTATTAGATGTAGATGATTTAGCCTTACTTTTAGATGTAACGAGTCAAAATCAACTCCCAATTCTAGAAAAGGCATTGAAACTTGTTCCTGTACTAAAAGGGAACTCACAAAGTGTTATTCAATTTAAAAATGATATTATTGCAAGAGCAATAGAGGATATATTGTTAAGCGGCGTTACATCGACTAAAATTCGTGATCAAGTTATAGCGATACTTACCAAATTCAATACAGAAGAATTAAATTTAGAGTCAAAAATCATCCAACCTGGTTATGTTAGAACCTTAAAACAGTGTCTTTATATTGATAAAAGTGGAAAACTTCAGGAAATGGAATTGGTCACAGAATTTGTTAGAAGTTTTATAAATAAAGATTTAGATAAAACACTTGGAAATAATCAACAGCCATGTCGCTATAACCTATGCGATTTAGAAGAAGCTTTAGAATTTGCATTAATATCAGAGGGTATTTTAAAAAGTGAAAAAATTTATGATTCCACTAATGTGCTGAGTGTAAGATTGCATTCATTAGTAAACAGTTCTAATAAAGAATTCTTTGAATACCCTAAATATGTAGATAAAAATCAGTATATTCAGGAATTAGTAACTGATAAATTAACTGGTAAGAAGTGCCAAATTGTTAATTTTAACATAAACTATGTAGATGATAGACTTGCTAAGGTTATTACAAAAATTATATCAAAGATGTTATTTTCTTTTGTTACAGAAAATAGCAGTAGAGGCTCTATTCCATTTCATATTATTATAGAGGAGGCTCATCGTTATGTTCAAAATGATAAAGATATTGAGTTATTGGGCTATAATATTTTTGAACGTATTACAAAAGAAGGTAGAAAGTATGGAATCTTTTTGGGCTTAATTACGCAAAGGCCATCAGAATTATCTGATACAGCAATATCACAATGTTCAAATTTTATTATATTACGTACTATTCATCCTAAAGATTTAGATTACATAAAAAATATGGTACCTAATATTTCAACTGAAATATTAAGTCAATTAAGAAACCTACAACCTGGAACATGTATGGCCTTTGGAACAGCATTTAAAGTACCCGTTTTAATTTCTATGCCGATGCCAAATCCTACACCAAATAGTAACAATGTCGATTTAGGTAATGTTTGGTATATCTAAAATTACAACAATAGTTTAAATTTTACTTTTTCTTTTTGCTTTATTGTGATACAATATATTTGATTGATAATAAGAATAAATAATGGAGGAGTTAAAATGGCATTAGACAAGTTAAAAACTTTATTTGGTGGGGAAGAGGAAGAAATAGGAGAATCAGTACCTGTTGAAGAGGAATATTACACAACAACAAGAGAAAAATATCATGAAGAAAATGGAGTTGCAGGTTCTAAAATGATTTTATTAGAGCCACGTGCATATTCTGAATCACAACAAATTGCTGATTATCTAAAAACAAGAAATGCGGTTGTTGTTAATTTAAAAAGAGTTACCCCTGATCAAGCAAAAAGAATAGTTGATTTTTTAAGTGGGACATTATATTCTATAGGTGGAGATTTACAGAAATTAGGTGGAGGAATATTTTTATGTGCTCCAAATAATGTTAACGTAGAGGGAAAAATGAGTGATGATAATGCCACTACTAAACCAGCCAGAGGTTCGAAAAAAGAAAAAGAAGAAGAGGATGACGAATTTAACTGGTAATTAGTAGCCTTATTGTTACGAGGTGATTTAAATGGAAAGATTCAGTTATGAGATTAATGGATATAATCGTTCTGAGGTTAATAAATTCGTAGATAATGTAATATTACAAACAGAAGAATTTGTTTCAAAATATAAAATTCAGCAAAAGAAAATAGAAAACTTAAATCGAGAGTTAGAACATTACAGAAAAATAGAATCCTCACTAAAAGATGCTGTGGCACGTGCAGAGGATACGAGTAATCACATTAAGAAAATGGCAAGAGAAGAGGCAGACATTATCATAACTGATGCAAAGCATAACGCAAGTAGAATTGTTAACGAATCACTTTTAAAAGCAGAAAAAATAGAAATGAAATGTGAATACATTGAAAACAATATGAAGATATTTAAACGTAAATTAAGATTGATAATGGAACAACAAATGGCAGTTGTCGAGGAAATAGAGGTTTTAGAACTGGATAATAATCAATAATTGTCATCTTGTTTTTTTTTAAATAATATGATATATTAACCGAGAAAGCAGATGCGAAAGACGGAATATTAGTTTTTGCTAGAAAGAGAGTCCTAATTTGGTGTGATAGGATTAGCAAATAATATTTAGATCACTTTCAAGTGTGCCTTGGGGATAAGCTAAGGACGACCACTCACGTTACGAGTAATAAGTGTATAGTAATAACTATAAATTAAGGTGGTACCACGGAAACTTTCGTCCTTAAATTTATAGTTATTTTTTTGAGAAAAATGAATAAGGAAGGAATATGATATATAATAGTCAGTTTTATAATACAAGCTCTCTCTTGTAACTTTCTTTTATATATTATGGATGAATTTATGATTTTAAATAGTATTATTTTAGTAATAGGATTTATAGTATTAATAAAAGGCGCAGATTTATTTGTGGATGCTGCTTCCTCATTAGCGGAAAATTTTAACATTTCAAAAATGCTTATTGCACTTACCGTAGTTTCCTTTGGAACAAGTGCACCTGAATTTGCTGTTTCCATGAAGTCGATGCTCTCTAACAGTGGAGATATTGTTTTAGGTAACGTCATAGGTAGTAATATTTTAAATATTTTATTAATACTTGGTATATCAAGTTTAGTGCATCCGTTAACAGTAAAGAGTGCTACTGTCAAAAAGGAATTGCCTATTACTCTTATGATAACCACATTACTAATCGTTTTAATAAGTGATATATTTATATCCAATAATGCAACCAATGCATTAACAAGATCCGATGGGCTTACTATCTGTTTATTTTTCTTAGTATTCGTATATTACTTAATATCGGTAATGCGCAATAAAACAGATGATGGAAATGAAGCAGCAAAGTATAGTGTTTTCAAATCTATTTTATTTTCTATTATAGGGATTATATGTTTAATACTTGGAAGTAATGCGGTTGTTGATTCTGCAAGTGATATTGCAAAGATGTTAGGGGTTAGTGAAAGAATGATATCCCTTACGATTATCGCACTTGGGACTAGCCTACCAGAACTCGTAACAAGTGTTATTGCAACAAAAAAGGGAGAATATGACATTGCCATGGGTAATGTAGTGGGAAGTAATATCTTTAATATAGGAGTTGTATTAGGAATTCCTTTAGCACTATTTGGAACAGTTTCTAATATTTCCATCAGTAATATCGATTTGGTAGTGTTATTCTTATCGACTTCATTATTATTTATATATAGCTTAAAAAATTATAAAATCACAAAGGGTGAAGGGATTAGCTTTTTAGTTCTATTTGTTATTTATTATAGTTATGTTATTTTTGGTTAGAAAGGCAAGTGATCATAATGAAATTTGAAAAATTAAGAGTAGGAAAAACTTCGGAAATAGAAAAAGAAATAGTAAAAGAATGGGGTGGCATCGAAACCATCTTAAATAAAACAATTGACAACAGAAAGGAAAATGAAAAATTTGTATTCTATGATGGTCCAGCAACAGCAAATGGATTTCCAGGTCTTCATCATATGATAGCTAAATTTTTAAAGGATTCTTTTTGTAAATATCAAACAATGAGAGGCCATAAAGTATTAAGAAAAGTAGGATGGGATACTCATGGACTTCCTGTTGAATTACAGGTGGAAAAGGAACTTGGTTTTACTGGAAAAAAAGATATCGAAAAGTATGGTATCGAAAAGTTTAATAAAGAGTGTCGTAATATTGTATGGAAAAACGAGGAAGCATTTACAAGATTAACAGAGGAAATGGGGCAATTTATCGATTTAAAGAACCCTTATGTTACTTATGATAATAATTACATTGAAACGGAATGGTGGATTTTACAAAAATTCTTTGAAGAAGGATTATTTTATGAAGGAAGTAAAACTTTACCATATTGTCCAAGATGTGGAACAGGGCTTGCCTCTCATGAAGTTGCTCAAGGATATGAAGAGAGTGTTGCTAATACGGTAATTGTTCCATTTAAAAAGAAAGACGAGAATGTTTATTTTCTAGCATGGACTACAACTCCTTGGACTCTATCAAGCAATCTTGCTTTGTGTGTGAATCCAAAAGAAGTATATGTTAAAGTAGAGTCTATGGGAAATAAGTTTATCGTAGCAAAAAAACTTGTAGATAAAGTTTTCACAGAAAATGTTGTGATTATAGAGGAATATCTCGGAAAAGACTTAGAGTATATAGAATATGAACAGTTGCTGGATGATTTTAAAGTAGATAAAAAGGCTTTTTTTGTGACTTGTGCCGATTATGTTACAACTGATGACGGAACAGGTATTGTCCATATTGCACCTGCCTTTGGAGAAGATGATAATAAAGTTGGAAAAGAGTATAATCTTCCTTATTTAAATCCAGTGGGAGATGATGGACGTTATATAGAAGGTAGATGGAAAGGTACTTTTGTTTTTGATGCCGACATAGAGGTTATAAAATACTTAAAAGAAAATGGAAAACTATTTAAAAAACAAAAAGTTACTCATCAATATCCACATTGTTGGAGATGCCATACCCCTTTAATTTACTATTCAAGGCCAAGTTTCTATATTGAAACTACCAAACTAAAGAGTAAAATTATGGAGGCTAATAAAACAGTAAATTGGCATCCAAGTTTTGTTGGCGAAAAACGATTTGGTAACTGGTTAGAGAATATGAAAGACTGGGCTATTTCTAGAAATCGTTATTGGGGAACACCACTTCCTTTATGGAGATGTGAATGTGGGCATATGGAGATGATAGGCTCTCGTAAGGAACTTGTTGAAAAAGCAATAGAAAAAATTGATGAGGCAATTGATTTACATAGACCCTATGTGGATGATGTACATATTACTTGTCCAAAATGCGGAAAGACGATGAGTCGTGTTAGTGACGTAATAGACTGTTGGTTTGACTCTGGATCTATGCCATTTGCACAATATCATTATCCGTTTGAAAATAAAGAATTATTTGAAGAACAATTTCCAGCTGATTTTATCGCAGAGGGGATTGATCAAACAAGAGGTTGGTTCTATACTTTATTAGTAATATCTGTCTTTATTACTGGAAAGTCACCATATAAAAATGTATTAGTAAATGATTTATTACTTGATAAATTTGGTAAGAAGATGTCAAAATCAAAAGGAAACATTGTAGAACCTTTCACGACAATTGAAGAGTATGGAGCAGATACAGTAAGATTTTATTTACCATATGTATCTCCTGTTTGGACACCGCTTCGCTTTGATACAGAGGGAATGAAGGAGATTTATTCGAAGTATATTTCAACTTTTAAAAATGCTTATTCCTTCTTCGAAATGTATGCGAATGTAGATGATATTGATCCAAGATTATACCACATTGATGTCTCTGAAAGAGAGTTAATTGATAAATGGTTATTATCAAAACTAAATAGGCTAGTAAAAACAGTTACAGAAGGATACGAAAGTTATGATTTAAATAAAGTAGTAAAAGTAATTATTCCATTCTTAAATGACGATTTATCTAATTGGTATATTAGAAGTAACAGGAGACGTTTTTGGGATAGCGAATTGACAGAAAGTAAAAAGCAAGTATATTTAACCATGTTTGAAGCTTTAGTAACTCTTGCCAAGTTAACAGCGCCAATTACACCATTTATTTCAGATGAAATCTATGTAAAATTAACGAAGGAAGAAAGTGTTCACTTAACGGACTTTCCAGATGCAGTGGAAAGCTTAATCAATGAAAAAGTAGAAGAAAAAATGGATTTAGTAAGAGAGATATGTAGTTTAGGAAGAGATGCGAGAGAGACCGTTAATATTAAGGTTCGTCAACCAATTGGTGAGATGATTCTTTCTAGTAAAGTAAAAGATATTATAGGAGATTTAGATAGTATTATAAAAGAAGAGCTAAATGTAAAAGAAATCTCTTACCGAGAAGATATGACAGACTATCTAACGTATTCGTTAAAACCGAACTTTAAGGTACTTGGAAAAGAATTAGGACCAAAAATTAAAATACTTCAAGAAGAGTTAAAGAAATTATCTAGCAATGATGCTTATAAGGTTTCTAAAGAACCATTAACGATTCAATTAGATAAGGAAGACTTTACTTTAGATACTTTAAATACGATTACCTCTATTGACGTAAAAGAAGGTTATACAGCAAGTAGTAATACAAATACTGTTGTTGTATTAAATACGAACCTTACAGAAGAGTTAGTATTAGAAGGACTTGCACGTGAATTTGTAAGAAAAATTCAGTCATTAAGAAAAGATGCTGATTTTGTAATTACTGATCATATTCATGTTTATTATCAAGGGGACCAAGATATTGATAAAATGCTTAACCTATATAAGGAATATATTATGAGTGAGACACTGGCAGATGAGCTTATAAATAATAATCTTTCTAGTTGTGAGTATGATTTAAATGATCATAAATGTAAAATAGATATTAAAAGAATAGAAAAGTAACCTTTAAAAGGAAAAAGAAATCTTGGGGGGGGGAATAAGACAAAAAAATCAAGATATTATAAAAAAGGAGTAAAGAATGTGAAAAAAGTAGAGGCTATGTTAATTGCACCAGAAAAATCAAATTTAATTATGGAATATATTGATCAGTTTTTACTATATGATAAAGGCAAATCAAAAATATATCTTTCCTATTATCAGGATAAAAGTTCCAATAAGGAGGCTATGTGTTCTTTTGAAATTTATTCACCAGATGGAGGCGAATACCACTATGATAGCGGTATTACCTTACAACAATCGGGTGTATTAACTTCACAAGTTTTAATGGATTTAGCAGATAAATATGTAGAGTCAGATTCTATATATATCAGTCATTTTATAGATAAGAAGGTATTTATGCCAACTTCAAGAGATCGAAATTTTCATGGTATACAGTTGAAGAATTCATTAAATGAAAGTGAAGTATTAGTTGACTTCTTAATAAGAGGCAACGATTTTGAACAATCAAAAGAAACATACGAGGAAAAACTTAGTAGTTATATAGAAAAAACAAAAACGAGGAACCTTTAATATAAGGATTCCTCTTCTATTTTTTTATCTGGTAGTGAGTTTACTTTTGTAATTACTTTAGCTAAAATATTTAGGGCTATTTGCTCTGTTTTGCGTTCTATATCCCGTAATGGGTTTAGTTCCACTAAATCGAAGGAAGAAACATTTTCAAATTTCTCAATGACAAAATCGCATATTTCCATTGCTTCTTCTCCGTTTATTCCATTAAACTCTGGAACGGAAACTCCTGGAGCAACATCTGGATCAATAACATCCAAATCGTAGCTGACATGAATACTTCTTGTTTTATATCCAGCAATTTCAAAGGCTTTTTCCATAATTGTTTTAACGCCTTCTTTTTTTATGTCTTCTGTTGTAAATACAGTAACACCAGCATATCGTAAATTATCTTTTTCATCACGGTCTATACTTCTGGCACCAACAATAACTGTTTTTGCTGGCTGAATAATATCACCCTTATGAAAGTATCTTAATTCTTCACATTCATAACCAGTAATAGCAGCAAGGGGAAGACCGTGAATATTTCCAGTAACTGTGGTATTAAAAGTATTATAATCTGCATGTGCATCAATCCATATCATTCCAACTTCTTCATTTAGTTTGGCATCAGCAAGACTTGCTGGAATCACAACAGAATGATCTCCTCCTAAGGTAATAGGAAAGTAACCTTCCTTCATTTTTTCTACAATCTCTTTATACATTTTCTCGTTCATTTCATTTATTTCATACTTATTTTTACTTCGGTCAGAGATGTTTCTACTTTTGATAACATCTTTTGATTGGGAGTAAGATAATATTTCTCCAGTATAGAAACTTTTAATATCATTCATTAATTGAATAGGTCCAAGTTTCGCCCCATCGATGTGTACACCCAAATCACTACTCGCTCCTATGATTACACTTTTCATAATTATCACCTTGTATTAGTTTATATCAGTTTTTTACTTTTATCAAGTTTAGGACTTTAATTTTACATTAGTTTACGATATAATGAAAATGGTGATAGTAATGAAGAAATTAAGAGAATTATATGATGTTGATTCTGATGTTTTAATAAAGGGAATTAAAATCAATTCAAAAGAGATAGGAGAAGGAGATCTTTTTATTTGTACGATGGGAGTTACTGCGGATAGGCATGATTTTATTGATATGGCAATTGAAAATGGAGCAAGTGCTATTGTAGTTAGTCGCGATGTCAAAAAAAAGAGTGTTCCTGTTATAAAGGTAGATAATACCAATGAAGAACTGTCAAAAATTTGTCAAAAGTTCTATGATTATCCAAATAAGGAACTAAAGATGATTGGAGTAACTGGAACAGATGGTAAGACTACTACAGCCACTATTATTCAAACTTTGATTGGTAAAAATAATTGTGGTTATATTGGAACAAATGGTAGAAGTTGGAAAGATAAAGTGGAGGATGATAATCCAAATACTACGCCAGATGAGACGGTTTTGTATCGATTTTTACGAGAGTTTAGGGACGATGATTGTAAGTATGCTGTAATGGAGTCCAGCAGTGAAGCTTATTTTAGAAAAAGACTAAATAATCTAGAATATGATGTATCTTGTTATACCAATATTACTAGTGAACATTTAAATATTCACGGAAGTTTTGAAAACTATCTAGAATGTAAAAAACAATTATTTAAAAATACAAAAAAGGATGGTTACTGTATCTTAAATAAAGATGATAGTTA
Source organism: uncultured Mycoplasmatota bacterium (assembly GCA_947643295.1). The sequence continues at coordinate 2,895 of CANRVM010000026.1, read as the reverse complement.
TTATGATGATATGTTAGCCTCTTGTAATGGAACTCCCTTAAGTTATGGGGTAGATAAGAACTCTGATTTACAAATAATAGACTATGAAATCCATTCACATAAGACAAATATCACATTTTCTTATAAGAATAAGGAATATAGAATAGAAAGCCCGCTAGTAGGAGAATTTAATGTTTATAATTTAGCTGCTGGGTTACTTGTTTGTTTATCATTTGGTTTTTCTATGAAGGAATTACTTCCAAAGATTAAGGATATCAAAGTTAGTGGCAGAATGGAATTACTAGATACGAAAACACCTTACTATGTTATGGTTGATTATGCTCATACTCCCAATGGAATTAAAAATCTTTTAAAGTTTGTACACACTCTAGATATTAATCGCTCTATTGTGGTGATTGGACAAGCAGGAGAAAGGGACTACCTAAAAAGACCAAAGGTAGGGAATACGATAGTTGAAAATGCAAGTTATGCTATCTTTACGTATGAAGACCCAAGAAGTGAAGATCCTGCTCTTATTTGTGAGGATATTATTAAAGAATTAAAAGAAACTCACAATAACTATGAAATTGTAATTGATCGACGTGAAGCCATTGAAAAGGCAATTAATACAGCAAAAGAAAAGGATATGGTTTTAATACTAGGAAAAGGAAATGAAACCTATCAAAAACTAAAAAATGAAACGATATATTTTAATGATATAGAAGAGGCTTATCATGCCGTTGAAAAAAGAAAAGCAAAAGAACAAGTAGAGGTTTAAAATAAAAATATGATTACTAGTAAAGAATTAGTAACCTTATTTTTTTAGTCCTTTTCTATTATTATCAAATCCAAAATAGACAGATGCCTCTTTTTTTATCCTTGAGTAAGTATATTCATCAAAATAATCTTTTATATATTTTTCCCTTTTATGATACATAATTTCTTCCATTATATAATGAGTATCCGCTAACCTGTTTTGGACAAATAATTCTAAGTCATTAAAATCGTTGATTTCCATTTGACAAGGAGTATTAAGTGCCTCTGATTCTTCTATCACTTGTTCAAATAATGCCATAAAAAATATACCTAATGTTAAATTTCTACGTTTCTTGGTTTTTAGTTTAGATGGTTCGAAATCATAAGAAGATATCAGACAATCAAATAGTATTTCTTTTTGTTAGCAATAAAATTTCTAGTGTCTTCCTCAAAATAATCTGATAACGCTTCATAGGTATTGATAGAGTTTTGATATTCCTCAACCAGTTGAGATAGTGTGTATCACTTTCTTTTCTTACATCTTGGATGGTATCTAATAACTCTTTATATTTTTCTCTCATAACTTTCTCCCTTTAGGTATGCTGTATTATAAAATAATTGTCCTTTTTTGTCAGATTTTGCATATAGTTTAATGGGTGAAGTCAATGTTATTCAATTTATTTTTGTTATTAAAGGGGATTTTTCTAACAGGTTCTTATTCGAATCAAATATTTCCTGATCCTTTAACAAAAGAAGAAGAAGATTTATGTATCAAAAAAGCAAAGCTAGGAGATAAAGAGGCTCGAAATAAACTGATAGAACATAATCTTCGTTTAGTAGCACATATTGTAAAAAAGTTTGAATCAAAATACGTCGATCAAGATGATTTAATAAGTATTGGAACAATTGGATTAATTAAAGGCGTTGATACGTTTTCCAATGATAAGGGAGTTAAAATTACGACCTATTGCGCAAGATGTATTGAAAATGAGATATTAATGTATTTCAGAAGTAATAATAAAACAACGAAAAATATTTCGATTAACGAATCAATAGGTTATGACAAAGATGGAAATGAGATATCGATTATGGATGTTTTAAAAGCACCAAAACCAGATTTTATAGAAGATATTTCCTTAAAAGATGATATAAAATTACTAAATCAATATATGGATATATTAACACCAAGAGAAAAAGAAATTTTAATTAGACGTTATGGACTTAATAATCGAAAAGAACAAACTCAAAAAGTAATTGCAAAAGAGTTAAAGATATCAAGAAGCTATGTATCTAGAATAGAAAAGAGAGCACTTACAAAAATTTTAAGAGAATTTATTAAAAATAATAAAGTAGATAGTTAGTTTATGAGAATGATTTTTAGAGTAAGGAACGATACTAGAAAGTTGTGAGTTTTTGTTATCATTGTTTTTTTTTCGATTATATGTTAAAATATGGTTAATATTTATTAAGGGGAGTGTTAAAGATGTATGAATTAACTGAAGATGAAAAAGGTGAACTAAAAAATTATCAATGGTACCATGGGTATATTAAAAAAATTCCAGAGGATATGATAAAAAAATATGAGGAGGAAAGGGGAGAAATTCCAAATGATTATAAAATAGTATTTAATGGTGCTTTTGGGAAATTGATATTAAATGAAATAGAACGTGAATCAAGACGTAGTTGGGGAAGTCGTGATTCCTGTTATGGCACACTTAGAAACAGAATTACAGGTATCATTCCTGATTACAAGAAATATCATCCACTTGTATTAGCTGATATTTTAAATTTTGGTTTAAAATATGATGTTGTAGATTTATTTTTGATGTTTTCTTCTAAAATGAGTAGAGAAGAAGTACAGGATAGAATAATGAAAATTTCTAATGAATTAGAGAAAATGTATCCTAATGATAGGATGGACTATAAGGAAAAGAAAGATAGTTTTTTGCATAAATGCATCTTGTGGGACGAATTAAAAAAAGTGGAGAATTTTAAATTTACTATTAGTATTTATGATTCTGATTATTCTGGTAAGTTAGAATTAGAGGATTGTAAGAATGGTATCTATGAAGAGATACCACTAAAGGATGGAGAAAAGTCACTCTCATGTATTAAAACAGAACCAGTGTATAAACCAATGAGCACTTTAGGAAAAAGTAT
>CANRVM010000025.1 GCA_947643295.1 uncultured Mycoplasmatota bacterium | reverse complement strand
AACTATTCTTATATTCTTCTTTTCCTTGTCTCCAAACAACTCTGCAAAATTCATGTGCTTTAGAACATTGTCTATAATGCTCGTAAGCATAATCCCTAAAAGCCGTTCTAGACACTTCTAACACTACACAATACTTACTTGCATTTAATTGTATCTCGGTCCATCTATTGGCTAATTGCATAAATACCATAGCTAATGAATAAGCTCTCTCTATATCTTCTGATGTCAAGTCGTAAAAGTCTTCCATAGCTCCCTGAAACTGTTTTATATCCTTTTCTATCTCTTCTTTCATAACCCTATATCCTCTAAATCTTCAAATGACTCTTCCTCGTTATCTTCAAAAGTGTTTTCTATTACTTTATTGTAGTAATCACTATAAAAACTAGAAAGTTCATCTTTAAATTTTGCGAAACTGTATTTTTCACTATCTCCACTTAATAATTTATCTGTTAATGGTTGTAAAAATTGTGTATCTATTCCCATTAATTGTTGTTTTAAATCTGCATATGTTTCCATTTTTAAATCATTAATTGCAAGTGCTATTTTGATTATTTCGATTCCAGGTAATATATAACCCCTTTTTTGGTATTTTATTGTTCTATACAAGGAGCAAATAGGATATTCTGTTCCAGGATTAAATCTCAATCTTTTTTCAATATTATCCGTTAAAAAATATTTATCGAAGTAAAATTTCTTATCTTTAAAACTATATCCTCCCATACAACAATTAAAATCAAAATAACTAAATGTTTTTTCTATATCATTGTTACAGAAATTCTCGTATCTTATAATCTGTATCTTTAATTTCTTTTTATTTTCATCTTTCTTTGATTTTCTTAATAATGAATAAGCATTATGACTTGTTACTTTAAGTTCAAAGCCTATTTTTTCTAATTCTTCTACTATTTTTGATGGATTATCTTTATCAACACTATAAATATCGTAATCATTTATAGGTACATTATTAAATACTGATACTATTGCACCACCACAACAATAGCAATCATATTTTTTTAGTATTTCTATTACTTCATAATCTAGATTTTTTAATAGTCTAGTTTCTTGTACTATATATTCTTTCATAATTTTACCTTTCTCTTTTTTTATGTTGGTGCATCCATATGCTTTTACTATTGTCACCCATATTTTCCAGTAGCCACTCTGTAGCTTGTTCTTTGCTTAAGTGAGTTCTTTTAACCCTCGATTCATAATAATTGTTGTAAGCTCTACTATGTAGTTCTTCTTCATCTTCGTAATTGCCTTCTATAAAGTAGTAATCATATCCTGTTGCTTTAATTCCCTCTAAAGTGCAAGTATCAGTTGCATATATTAATTTTTTATTATTCATAAATAGTCGTAATCCAAAATTAGGAACATCATGATATAATTTAAAAATCATTACTTCGAATTTTCCATAATAGAACTTTTCTCCTAAGCCTATAACGTCTATATTGCTTCTATTTACACCACATTCAAGCAACTCTCCTAACAAAAAATCTCCTATTAAAAATCTTAGCGTTGGTCTATTTTCTGCTAGTTGTTTTATTGTTCTTTTATTCATATGGTCTGAATGGCGATGGCTAATGAATACTAACTTTAAATCTCTGTAATAATCCCTTAGTTTTTTGAAAGAAACACCACAATCAATCAAAATCATATTTTCTATAATTGTGGCATTCCCATCGCTTCCAGAATTAATTATTTTATAGTTCACTCATATCAACTTGCTTTACTTCTTCTGTAACTTCTGCTTCTGGAATATCATCTTGTTGGATAATTCTATCTTCTTCTTTTATTTCGGGTAAATCTACATTCATTTCTTCTGCTTCATACATACCACCTAAATCCTCAACAAAAGCACTTCTTAAAGCTCTTACCTTAGCCACTTTTTCAACCATCGTTGCAGGCTGTTTTGCCCAATTTTTATTTGGTGTTCCATCCTTCTTTTTTTGAAGAGATTCTTCTAATGCAACACTGCAGTAAATAGGGTGTGTCCAATCCTTTCGATAAACTTTTGCCCAGCCACCTACTAAAGTTTCGTTTGGTAATTTAAAAGTTCCGTTTCTGATTGTCTCATCTGTTGCATTTTCTTTTACAACAATTATTCCGCTTTCCATACCATCATAATTTTTATTTTTAACTGCTCTTTTTTCGATTGCATCTTTTCCTACTACTAATTGAGCAGGTTCATTTCTTGAGTATTTTATGCAATATGCCTCTTTCAAAAACGGATTTAATTGTCTTACTTTGCATAATTCTGTAAACATTTTAAATTCTGGTAATGTTATTTGGACTTCCGACCCAACGATATAATCTTGTACTATTTGAGGTGTTAATTTTATTTGTTGTCCATCTACTTCATAAACTACCGCTAAGTTATTCTTTTGTAATTCTTCTTTATTCATGATATACATCTCCATCCTTTTTTAAATTAATTATTTTTGTTTCTTCATATTTTTTAGTAACTTCAACTATTTCTTTTAAGCATTCTTTAAAAGGAGTAACTACTTTAAATGCTCCCTCTAATATTTCTGTTTGTGTGCCACTTTGTGTACCTTCTGTATCATTAGTTACATTTTCAACTTTAGGAGTCGATAAACTTTCAATTTTATTAAGCATTACCTCATCGGTTAATTCTTGTTCTTTCTTTTCTTCCTTTTCTCGGTGTATCTTTTCAAGTTCTTTATATCTTTCTATAACACTAGCTATCGAACATTCAACTTCTAAACTTTTTTTATATTCGATTAACATTTCTTCTTTATGTTCTTGCGTTTCGATTAAGCTTAAATCTTTTACTATATTTTTAAAGAAATTATTAATATTTTCTTTTAACGACTTCATACTCGCCGTTAAAGTTATATTTGTTTTTGTTTGTTCAAAAGTTACAAAGTCTATTTTTTCTTTAACACACATTTCATCAAAATATGCTTTTACTTCCTCTTTCTTTTGATTTTTCAACTCATCTTCTACTGCATCGATTTTATCTTTTAATATCTTATCTGCTTCTTTAAATTTATCGGATATATATTTTTTATAAACATCATCAAAATCGTTGTAAGGTTTCATAACCTTTTCTTTTACATCTTTTCTTTGACTCTCTAATTCTTTAAATTGCTTAGACATTTCTGCTCGAGCTTTTTTTACATCTTTTACTGAATCTTCTGTACAAGCTAGACTATTAGCTAACTCCACCTTTTTATCTATTTCTTCACTTATTTTCTTTAAATTTTCTTCGATAATTGGTAGTTGTTTGACAACTATTAAATCTTTTGTTTCTTCCATATTTACCTCACTTTTCTTAAAATTTTTTCTTCTTTCAAATCTTTGTATTTTTTCTTATACTTCTCAACTTCTTTTTGCAACTTACAAATCTTATCTCTTTGTTCGTCTCTTTCTTTTTCGATGTTAACTATTAACTTGTTTTGTAAATCGATGACGTTGCTATCTCTTTCATGTTTTTCATTAACTAAAGATAACTCGTCCATTAATCCTAAAATAGTTGAGTTTATTTTCGCTAATTTTCTAGCCTTCCTTTCTTCTTTCTTTGTCATCAACCGTTATCCTCTCTAAAATCTTTAATGAATGCTTTTATTGATTTTAGCTTTTCAATTGTTGTTGTTTTTTCTTCTAAAACTCCTTCGATGTCATCTACTAAATAGCTATAACTTTTAATTTTTTCTTCCATGCTATCTCTTTCCTCTAAGATTCTTTCAACTTTTTCGTTTTCTTGTTGATCACAATATGAATCATAAGTTAGTTCTTTGTTAATCATTGCTACTACCTTCTTTTTCAACGATATAATTTGTTGGGTTTTTAATACTTTCTAAAGCAATATCAACTTTTTTACCTAACAAATAGCTATTTGCTAATTCTATTTGCTTTAACTCATACTCTAAATCTTTTTCATGTATTTTCATTTTCTTTAATGAAACTTTATAATTTTCTAGAAGTCTAACTAAGTAATTTCTTGTTGAAACTTCCATCTCGATTTTTATCATAATAATTTCTCCTTATTTAATGCATTTTCTATTGTTTTATAAGTTCCTTCTACCTTTCTTGGATGATGTTCTCTGTATTTTTCATAAACCCCTATAAATGTTTTTTCGTCTAAATTTTCTAATTCTTCTCGAGATACATCCATACCTCTTTTTTCAAATATTCGTAGTAAATAAGTTACTGATGAACATTTGCTATAGTGGTTGTCATATTCTTCTAATGTCATAAATCTGTGACATAATTGACAATCCATTTTGAAGTTATCTTTGCTTTTTGTTTGCTTTTGTTCAATAGTTAACAACCCTTTTACTAAATCTTGTGGCATTGGAATCCTATTTCGATTTCTTTCTATTGATAGATATTTTTCTAGATTGCTATAAACGTCATCTCGATTATACTTTTTTAAGATTCTATACCATTCATCATTAACAGCGTCAGTTTTAGCCATATTTTGATAATAGATTCTAACTTTTTCTAAGAGCTCGTATAATTCTTCTTTACTCATTTTTACGTTTCTCCTCAACCCTCTTTCTTACTTCATCCCATTTACTTGGCTTTTGATTAGAACTATTATTTTGAGTATCGTTTTTACTTTGATAGAACTTTTTTTCTCGTTGTTTCGCTTGTTCAATTGTAGTAATATCATTTAGTTTATAATCTTCTAAAATTCTTGATATATATTTTATATTGCGTATGCCTTTTAATATCGATTCCTTTATTACATACCTCGTCAAGTCCGTATCGTTCCAACTATCAATTTCTTCTGCTTCTATTCCATTTAATGTACGTCCGTAATTTTCTTCTATTATTTCAAAAAGACTCTTTTCTTCTTTTTTATTTTTATTATTATTAATACTTGTATTATTCTCTTCACTGTTTTCATTGATAGGGTCTAAATGATTTGATATATACCTATCAATCATTTCGTTGATACCCTCTTTATGCTTTTCGCAATAATTTTCTGCTATTTCTTTTAATATAATTTCTGCTAATACTATTACTCTTTTTTCTATCTCTTTGCTATTTTCTTTATAGTAAATTTTGGTTCCTATATAACCACAATTCTTTAAATTATTAATCCACGTTGATATAGTATTTTTATGCACGTTATATAAAATTGCAAAATATTCGTTAGTTGCATAACAATATCCACTCTTATTACACAAAACACTTATTTCGCTATAGAGTAATTTCTCATTTGCTTTTAACCTTTCATCATATCTTACTGAAGCAGGTATTATCGAATAGTATCCCGGTCTTTCTTCCATTACTCTAACCTCTCCCTTTTCCAATCAAGAACATAACACATTCTTAACATTTGATTTGCTCGATGTTTTATATTGTTGATTGTCTCTTCTATTTCTTCATCTGTTTCGCAGATATAAAAGCCTCCACTTTTTCCTGAAACTGAACCGATTATTTTAGAAAATTGTTTATCTTCTCGTATGTTTTGAATAATTTTTCTTAAACTTTTATCACTACTTACGTTAAATCTTGCTCTTAAGTCCTTATTTTTTATCAAGTTTTCTCTTCCTAAATGGTAACTTAATAGATATTCATATATTTGCTTTTCTAACATATTGAACACCTCGATTTGACAAATTGGCGACTTTGTGTTATTTTAAAGTCGTCATTTTGACAAAGGGAACTTTTTGTGGTGATTGGTTCCTTTTCTTTTTTTTGTATTTTTTTCATCATTTTCTCCTATCTACAACGTAATGATCATTGCTATAATTACTAATAAATCAAATATCATTGCTGCTATAAATGTTTGTTTCAATGGTAGTTCTTTAGCTACTTCAATCAATTCTTCTTTCATTTCTATCCTTCTTTCTTTTTTACTTCATAAGTTACTTTTATTTTTTCTTGAAATTCGTAAAGCTCCATTAGGTACTTCATCATATCTTTTTGTTTTTCTTTAATAAATTCGGATATATTTTTTTTCATTCTTTCACCTCACTATAAAGTATTCTTTGCTCGACATATTTTTTACTAATCGTGGTTATATTTATTGTCTTATTTTTCCTTCCAAGATATAATTTTCTTGAAAGGAGTGATTAAATTGGCTGGTAATAGTACATTATTAGAACTTACCAAAGATATTATTGTTGCAATGATTGAACATGGATATATCCAAAAGCAAGAACCTAATGGTAAAAAAACTAACGAATATGTTGTAAAAGCAACAGAAGAAATCTTTGATAAACTATCTGAATTAAATTCAAAACCATCAAAATAATTCTTTTAGATTAGATACTAACACTATCTAGTCTTTTTAAATCGTATTTCTTAAAATGACATCTAATAATTCTATTTTTTCCTTGCAATTTGCTAAATTATTAGCATTATATAAATCGTTTATCAACTTTTGTTTTAAATCTTTTATTGTATAATTCTTTTCTTTTGGTATTCTTACCACTATTTCTTTTTCAGTTTCTTCGGCTTTCCATTTGTCCATATTCTCTACTCCTCTTTTTCTTTTAACTCATTGTTTTTTTGCGTCTTCGCAAGTATTCGTTTAAAAAAAATAAATAACGAAATACCATATGGTTTTAAAATCTGCTCAATTTTATTGATATTCATATTTTCTTCGCCAGCTTCATATCTACTTATAGTACTCATAGCAACATTTGATTTTTTACTTAAATCTTCTTGCAAATCTTCATGTTCTATCCGAATAATTTTAAGTTCTGATGATACTGCCTTTAGAAAATTATTTTTCATCTTTCTACCTCCTTACATTTTTAATTTTACTATGCGTTTTCGCAAATGTCAAGAATAATATTGCGTTTTCGCAAAAAAAGTTGTATATTGTAAATGTGAGGAGGATTTATATATGAGTTTTTTCTCAAAAAATTTGATTTATTTAAGAAATTTAAAGAAAATATCTAGAAGTGAATTAGCGGATAAAATAAATGTAAATCAATCTACAATATCTCGTTGGGAAAATGAAGACATGGGAGTTACTGTTGAGAATGCCTATGATATAGCCAATTTTTTTAATATATCCATAGCCGATTTAACTGGCAAAGATTTAACAATCGAACAAAATCAAGAATTTGATGAATTAGGTATCCTCTTTAGTAAAAATAAAGATATATTAACAGACGAGGATAAAGAATACATGAAATTCATCATAGAAAAAAGAAAACGTGAAGTAGATAAAATGTTAGATGGAGAATAATTATATAAACTAAGTATGCTAGTACAGGTACTTACATAAAAAGGGAGTGTTGACATATAAATTTATATAATTTATTAACTAAAGAAATAACGCAACAAGAATTGCTAAACTACTACAATGCGACTATTATGTATGAAAATTTGCCAAATAAAATAAATGGTTGTGTAACTAACCATAGAGGGATAAATTTAATATTTATAAATAATAAACTATCTCGCTATAAAAAGAAAAAGACAATATTACATGAGTTAGCTCATATTGAATTGAATCAACTTAACCAAATAGACAATGATCTGTTAGCTTTCAAAATCGATAAATACGAAGATGATGCCGATTTATATATAAAAATGATATTAGATAAAATAAAGGAGAATAGTTAAAATGAAGTTTGGGATAAGAACGCCAAGTGTAAAAAGAAGTATAAGTGCAAGAACTACAGGCAGAGCAAAAAGAGCTATAAAAAGTTCTGTTAACCCTACTTATGGTAAAAAAGGAATGGGAATTGTAAATAATCCAAAAAAAGCAGTATACAATAAGGTATATAATAAAACCACAGTTAGTCCTTTAGATATATATAATAAAAGTTCGTCTTATTCAAACTCAACTAAGAATAACAACCATAACTATACTATTGAACAACAAAAAGCTTTATTTCTTCAAAGTAATAAAGTTGGTACTAGAAACAAGTGGATTGCATTAGTTTTGTGTTTATTTTTAGGTTGTTTTGGGGCGCATAAATTTTACGAAGGAGATACCGAAATGGGAACCTTGTATTTGTTTACAGTTGGTCTTTTCGGAATTGGAGTATTAGTAGATTTTATTAACATATTGCGCAAACCTACTATGTATTAATAATAATTAAAAAAGAGACATGCCCTGACAAAGCCACATCTCATAATTAGAGTATATCACAAATTGGAAAAATTTACCAAAAGGAAATAACAAAAATTAAACTAAGAGCCAATGTGGTATACCAAGAATTATTTTTGATTAAAATACGCTAGTACAGGTATTTTAAAATAGATTAGACGTAGAAAGGAAGTGAAAACAACAAAAAGTTGTAAAAATGGGATTGACATTTATAACCTAATTGTCATATAATTTAGGTGTAAGTGATCTTAGGTATCCCGTGTTGGACCTAAGACTTTTTGTTTATTATGAAAGAATTTAAAACTATAGATGAACAAATTAAATTATTAAAATCAAGAAATCTAAAATTTGGTGACGAAGAACTAGCAAAAGATATTCTCTTGAATAATAATTATTATAATATAATAAATGGATATAAAGATTTATTTTTGGATAATGCTTCAATCTCTACCTTTAAAAATGGTACTTGTTTTGAAGAAATTTATGCTTTATATGTATTTGATAGAAATATAAGAAATATTTTTTTAGAATCAATACTAAAGGTAGAAAACTCTATGCGCTCTTTAGTAGCACATGTTTTTTCAGAAACGTATGGTAATGACAATTATTTAAAACTAGATAATTTTGAAACATTAACACAAACTAATGCCACTGAGGAAAATAAGAAAAAACAAATTAAATTTATCCAAATTTTAATTGGTGATATCAATAAAAAAATAGCCACTAATATTAATAATGACTATGTTAAACACTATATGACTAAATATGGTTTTATTCCTTTATGGGTATTAGTGAATATTCTATCGTTTGGAAATATTTGCAATTACTATAAATTAATGAAGCAAAGAGAAAGAATAAAAATATCGATGTACTACAATATTTCTGAAATAGATTTAACAAGTATGTTGAATATATTATGTAAAACTAGAAATCTTTGTGCACATGATGAAAGATTATACAATTATCATTTTGAATCGTATACAGGTATAAATGATACTTGCTATCACAATAACCTAAACATACCAGTAGTCAACAATAGATATAGTTTAGGGAAAAATGACTTATTTGCTGTAGTAATAGCACTAAAGTTATTATTAAAACCTGAAGATTATAATAAGTTTCATGGTAAATTATTTAGTAGACTTATGAGTCTTCAATCTAAATTAAAAACTATAACTTTAAATGATGTATTAGTATCAATGAAATTCCCAACAAATTGGCATCAAATATCAAAAATGTCCTAAGTCCACTCGGGATACTTAGGATCATTAAATATTATGAATTAATAATTAAAAAATATACATCAAATTAACAAAAAAGACCTCGTACTGCGAATACGAAGTCAAAATACAGAATGAAAAAATAAATCAACCACGATTAGTATTTAATCTCTTCTGTGCTTTCATTATAGCATAGAACGTAGATTTTATCAATAAAATTTAAAGGAAGGTGCTTATAATGAAAGAAAGAATAAAAGATACAATAAATAAAATTATATGTGTAGTTTTATATATACGTGTTTCAACAGAAGAACAAGCAAAACATGGATACTCTATTGATTCTCAAATAGCTAGATTAAAAGAGTATTGTAAAGAAAAAGGTTATAAAATAGTGGGCATTTATGTTGATGAGGGAAAGTCAGCTAGAGCAAAATTAAAAAATAGAAAAGAACTATTAAAATTAATAGAAGATGCCAAAGAAGAAAAGTTTGATAGAGTCGTTTTTTGGAGACTTGACAGGTGGTTTAGAAACATAGCTGACTACTATAGAATCCAAGAAGTGTTAGATGCTCACAAAATAAGTTGGGAATGTAGTGATGAAGAATATGACACTTATACTTCAAATGGAAGATTATATTTAAATATAAAATTATCTATAGCACAAAATGAGTCTGATCAAACTGGTGATAGAATTCGATTTAATTTTAAAAATATGATAGTTCAAGGAAAGGCTATAACTGGTTCTCATGCAGTTCCTCTTGGTTATATGGTTGCTGGAGAAGAGAAAAATAAAAAAGTAGTTAAAAATCCAGATACAGAACAAATGGCAATTGATATGTTAGATTATGTTAGAAAATGTGGAAGTATCCGAGGGACTGTTTTATATATTAATGAAAAATATAATAAAACTATATGTTATGATAGTATGCGCCATTATTTGACGAATACTAAATATTACGGTTATTATCGAGGTAACGATAATTATTGTGAGGCTTATATAACAAAAGAGGAATTTGACTATATACAATCCTTAATCAAACAAAACGTAAGACATAATAAAAGATATGACTATATATTTAGTAGTTTGATACGTTGCCCTCTTTGTGGTAGTAAACTTTCTGGAATAACTACAAAGTGTAAAAATGGTGCTTTTAAATATGCAGGATATAGATGTAATCATGCATATAATGATAATCTATGCACATATAGAAAAAAAGTCGGAGAAAATGTATTAGAAGAATATCTATTATCGAATTTAAAACAAGAAATAACTAAACATATATATAGCATTCAAAAAATAGAAGATAGTAATGAAAATTTAGAGAAAAAATACGATATTGATAAAATTAAGAAGAAACTTTATAAATTAACTGACTTATATATGAATGATAAAATTTTAAGAGAAAAATATGATGAAGAATTTGAAAAATTAAATAACCAATTAAAAGAAGCAAGTCTACCAAAAGAAAGAAAAAGTAGAAATCTAAACAAATATAAAGATTTAATTGATTCTAATATGTTAGAGGTTTATAATAAATTAAATAATAATTCTAAACGTATGTTTTGGGCAAAATATATAGATTATATAGAAAAAGATATGGATGACGAATACCATATTTACTTTAAATAGACATTAGGTACTAACACGATGAGGCATTTTCTGCTCTTGATTACCAGACAAGACTTGCTTTAAGCGATGATATTTTTAAAATTATTAAAAAAGAAGGAAAAACAGCAATTTTAGTTACTCATGATTTAGCAGAAGCAATTAGTTTATCTGATAGAATTGTTGTTTTAACAAAAAGACCTTCTACTATTAAAAAGATATATGAAATAAAGTTTTCAAAAAAATCAACTCCTATTAATAATAGAAAATGTCCTGAATTTTCAAAATACTATGATCAGATCTGGAGGGATTTAGATGTCCACATATAGTAAAGAACATAAAGAATATTTAAAAAAACAAAAAAAAGAAAGAATCATCGTGTTATCTTCTCAAATACTCATTGTCTTAAGTTTTCTTATTATTTGGGAATTGATTGTTAAATTTAAATTAATAAATACTTTCTTATCCTCTTCCCCTAGTAAAGTTCTTGAAACCACGATTGGATTAATGAAAGATCATACTTTATTTAATCATATCTGGATTACTACTTATGAAACCATGATTAGTTTTCTTATCGCAACCTTAATCGGTCTTATTATAGGAGCTATCCTATGGTGGAATAAGATATTAGCAAAAATTATAGAACCTTATTTAACAATATTAAATTCCCTACCAAAAGTTGCACTTGGACCATTAATTATTATTTGGGTAGGCGCTAGTATCCATTCTATTATATTTATGGCCTTACTAATTACTATTTTCATTTCTATTATTAATATATATAATGGTTTTACCTTAACAGAGGAAAGTTATATCACTTTATTAAAATCTTTGAAAGCAAATAAATTTCAAATATTCTTCAAAGTAATTTTACCAAGTAATTATCAAAATATTATGAATACCTTAAAAGTAAACATTAGTATGAGTTTAATTGGGAGCTAAGACATATGTAGAGAAAAATATATGTTTTTTATGCTAGTTTTCACTAACATTCCAATATATTTTTAAAGTCTTCCCATCTACAACTATTTTATCTAGTAACCCTTCAATAATATTTCGTTTTTCTTTAAACTCCATATCAGGCCAAACACTTTTTAGATTTTTAATTTTATCATAAGTTTTGGTTGCTCTTTCTTTTTCTTTTATTTCTTCTAACTCTTTAATTATATTCGACTTTTCACTTGTCAATTTAAAAAGCTCTTTTTTTATTTCAGTATTTGCTATATTATCTGAAAGTAACTGAATCAAGTTTTCAATTTTTTTCTGTGTCTTATCCAGTCTTACATTAAGTTCATCAACAAGATTTGTTTTCGATAAACCAAATGTATCTCTAAATAGTTCTTCGTTTAACGACATAACAAATAACTGCTCTAAGAAATTATCCTCAATTTCAAAACTATCAAGTCTTATATTATTACAATTTGGGTCTTTAATAAGTTTCGGTTTACTCTTTTGTTGAGAGTAGCAATAACAAATAATTCTTTGTCCCCATTTTT
>CANRVM010000024.1 GCA_947643295.1 uncultured Mycoplasmatota bacterium | reverse complement strand
TTAATTACAATTGGTGTTGGAGTAAAATATAAAAGCTCTTCTTTTGAAAAAATCAATGGTTGGATTACTTCTATTATTTATATTTTCTTCTTAATTTATATGGCGTTTATTTATGTAAAATAAAAAAGTTTGTAAATAAAAGTAATTAATGATAGAATAATATTAAAGCTAGTGAGGTGAGGATAATGGGTGATACACATCTATATAGTGTTACCGATATTAATATATTAGAGATAAAGAAAATAATAAATGAGGTATATCAAGCACTGCAAGAGAGAGGGTATAATCCTACCAACCAATTAGTTGGTTATCTAATTAGTGGAGATCCTGGATATATTTCTAGTTATAAAGATGCTAGAAAAAAGATTCAACAAGTAGACAGGTCAAAAATTATGGAAGTTTTGTTAACTAGTTTTCAAGGGAATATGAAATGAGGTATTTAGGACTAGATTTGGGTTCTAAAACACTTGGAGTAGCAATTTCTGATCAAACAGGAACGATTGCTACAAAGTATTCTATTATTAGGCATAATGAAGAATATGAAAGACTCGTTTTAGAAGTATTAAAATTAGTACAATTAGAACACATAAATAAAATTATATTAGGCTATCCTAAAAATATGAATAATACGATTGGGTATAAAGGAGAGCTTAGTCTAGCTTTTAAAAGAATGCTAGAAGAAAAAATAAGTATTCCTGTTGTACTTCAAGATGAGCGATTGACTACCAAAGAAGCTGAGAGTATCTTAATTAGTAACCATACAAAAAGAAAACAGGTCATTGATTCACTGGCAGCAACCATTATACTACAAGAATATTTAGATAAGGAGAAAAGAATATATGAATAAGAATACATTTACGATGATTGATGAGAATAATAATGAAATAACTTATGATGTGTTATTTACCTTTGAAAGTGATGAAACAAAGAAAAATTATATTGTTTATACAGATCAATCAAAAGATGAGGCAGGTAACATCCAAGTTTTTGCTTCCATTTATAATCCAGAAGATCCAAATTCAAAATTAGAGGCAATTGAAACAGAAAAAGAGTGGAAAGTGATTGAAACAATTCTTTCTACGTTACAGGATGAAGTAAAAAAGAAACAAGAAGAATCTAATGAGCAATAGGCTCTTTCTTTTTGGAAAATAATAGAAAAGTAAAGAAGAGAATAAAAAAATAAATTGCATTTTTTTATTCTGGAGGGATGTATGGCGAAAAGAAAAATAAAAAAGAAAGTAAAATTAACTATTGTTATACTATGTATTTTGGGAGGATTATTAATTTCTAGTAGTTTTCTACTAATGTATCTTTCTTCTCCTGTTGATAGAAAATCAAACACAGTAGTAGAAGTGGAAGTAAAAAGTGGTAGTTCTACAGCTATGATTGCGAATGATTTAAAAAAAAGAGGTTTAATTAAAAGTGCCTTATTGTTTCGAGTAATGGCTAAGTTTAATACTAGTAGAACACTAAAAGCTAGCGTTTATCAATTTCAAAAAAGTATGAACTTAAATCAAATTATTGATTTATTAACAGAAGGAAGTAAATATAATCCTGATGTAATTAAAATTACTTTCGTAGAAGGAGAAACAATTAAAAAATATGCATTAAAAATTGCAGAGGTTACTAATCATACTTACGAAGAAGTGATGGCAAAGGTAAGTGATGGCAACTATCTTTCTTCTTTAGTAAGTCAGTATTTCTTTTTAGGAGAAGAAATATTAAATCCAAATATTTATGTTCCTCTAGAAGGCTATTTAACACCTAATACCTATGAATTTAAAAACAAAGATGTTTCTATTGAAGAGATTTTTAAGGTAATGCTTAATCAAACTGAAAAGGAATTATTGCCTTATAAAGAGAGAGTGGAGAAATCTGGGAGAACTTATCATGAATATATCACTTTAGCATCTATGTTAGAGCTAGAAGGAACCAATGAAACAAATCGAAAAATGATTGCAGGTGTTTTTAATAACCGTTTAGAAATAGGAATGAACTTAGGTAGTGATGTTACCACGTATTATGGACTACAACAAGAGATGACAGGCGATTTAACAGCTGCTCAGTTTGCAGCTTCCAATTCTTATAATACAAGGGCAAAAAATATGGCTGGGAAATTTCCAATTGGGCCTATTTGTAATCCAAGTAAAGAATCTATTGAAGCTAGTTTTCATCCTACTAATAGTAGTTATTTGTTCTTTGTTGCGGATAAACATGGTAAAATTTATTACACAAAAACTGAAAAGGAACATCTAAAGAAAGTAGAAGAAATAAAGAAGTCAGGTGATTGGATATGGTAGGCTCTAATTATTCCTATATAAAAAAGATGAAAGATTATGCACTGGCTGAAAATGTACCAATTATTCAAGATGATGGCTTATCCTTTCTAACGAATTTTATCATCAAAAATGATATTAATAAAATATTAGAGGTTGGTACAGCAATCGGTTATTCTGCTAGTATGATGGCAATTACTTGTCCTAATGTTTCTATTGTAACAATTGAAAAAGATGAAAAAAGATATTTAGAAGCAGTCAAAAATGTAAAGAAATTAAAATTAGAAGATAGAATTACTCTTATTTTTAAAGATGCTCTAGAAGTAAAATTGGATAAAGAATTTGATTTAATCTTTATTGATGCTGCGAAAAGTCAAAGTACCCGTTTCTTTAAAAGTTTTGAGAAGAATCTAACGAGTAGGGGCTATATCATTACCGATAATATGAATTTTCATGGCTATGTATTAAAGAAAGAAGAAGAGATTAAAAGTAAGAATCTAAGGGCATTAGTTCGAAAAATTAAAGATTATAAAGAATTCTTAATAAATAATGAAAAGTATGAAACAAACTTTTATGATACAGGAGATGGAATTAGTGTTAGTAGGAAAAAGAAATAAAGATATATTTTTTACAATCAAATGAAATTATAATAAAAAACTTTAATAAAGAGTTTTTTTTTGATATACTATAAGAAACATGAGGGATAAGTGGGGAATTGTATGGATTATAGTTTTAAATTAGAAGAGAAAGAGAATACAAAGAAAAGAAAAAGAAAAGTAAGTATCAAGTTATTTGGAATGATTGGTATTAGTATATTTTTACTGGTCTTGTTAGTGATGTATTTTTATCAACATTTTTTCTATCTATCAAAGGTAAATAAAAATAAGGATTATATCTATACAGCAAGACAAGATGTGAATCACAGTCAAGATGATGTATATTCTAAAATGCCAAAAATTAATTTAGAAGGAAAGAGATTTGCTGTTATTAATAAGAAAATAGAAGAAAACTATTTATCTGTTATTAGTCAAAAAGAATATGACTATGAGTATGAATTTAATAAAAGTAAAAATATTTTATCTTTAAAAATTTCTTATTCTTATCTAGAAGCTAATAAATTAAATCCCAAAAGATATTTTAAGACTTATAATATTAATTTAAATGATGGTCATCTCTATACAAATAGGGAGTTATTAGATAAGTATCATATTACAGAGAAAAAACTAAACTCTTATTTAGAATATAAGTTTAAATCTTATTATCATGAGTTAATAAAATATAAGTACTTTACAAAAGAACAATGTAATTATGATTGCTATTTAAAAAATAGAGGAATAACGAATAATTATCTAGAAGATATCAATTTGTATGTAAAGAATGGATCTTTAACTTTATATAAATTTTTCTATACATACTCGAGTTTTGAAGAAGAAGGATACTTCTCTAATCCAACTTACAGATTTATTATTAAGAAATAGGGTGGTTATATGTTTCAATTATTAGTTGATTTACAAAGTAATTGTAGCGATTATGGAATAGCATTATATCTTCATATTATAAAAGAGATACTCTATATTATTCATATCATTGTACCAATTGTGTTAATGCTTATGGTTGCGATTAATTTACTCCAGTTAATGATGGATCCAGATGATCAAAAGAAGATAAAAATGAGTCGATTTAAAAATAAAATTATTGCAGCAGTGATTGTATTTTTTATCCCTTATATTATAAATCTTATTATTTATCTTATTTCTTACAGTGGACTAGTACCAGATGACTTTGTTCTAACAGAATGTTATAAAGATTCAGAAAAAATTTATGAAACAGTGAAGTAAATAAAAGAAAAGGAGTTCCTAAGATGTTTAATATTTTAGAATTAGTATGTACCAGTGATGTCAATAGTTGTTGTAGTGATTATGGAATCGCAACTTATCTTTATATAATGAAAAGAGTACTTAATATTATTCATATTATTGTACCAATTGTATTAATGGTGATGATAGCAGTTAACTTAACACAACTGATGATGGATCCAGATGATCAAAAAAAGATAAAAATGAGTCGATTTAAAAATAAAATTATTGCAGCAGTGATTGTATTTTTTATTCCTTATATTATGAATCTAACTGTAGAAGTCATCTCTTATAGTGGGCTTTCTCCAGAAGATTTTAATTTAGCAGGGTGTTATCGAGCAGCAGATGATACCGTAACTATTATGCATGAGACAGAGGAATATGATGCTATGTCAAAAATAAAAAGGGAAAAGATAAATTTTGACATTGATATCGATTTAAATGATACTAGTGAGATGGATAATGATGGAAAGACAAAAGGAACGAAAAAAGGAAAACAAATTGTCAAATATGCTAAGAGATTTATTGGAAATAAATATGTGTGGGGAGGTACTAGTCTAACTAATGGTACCGATTGTAGTGGTTTTACGATGCAGGTTTATAAAAAGTTTGGCTATAACCTTCCTAGAACTTCCAATGAACAAGCAAAAGTAGGAAAAGCAGTTACGGCTTTAAAAGATGCTCAAGCAGGAGACTTAATTCATTATGACGGTCATATTGCTATTTATGAAGGAAATGGAAAAATTGTTCATGCTTCTAATAAAAGAGATGGAATCAAAGAGTCTTCAGTAACTTATCGTCCAATTTTAGATATTAGAAGAATTATATAGGTGAGGTATATGCAAGTATTAATAAAACCAAGTAGCAAAAATATTGATTTTTATAGAAAGTTAGGGATTGAGAATTTTTTGTTTTCCCTAAAAGATTATGCAACAGAAAGTAATTGTTACTTTACCATAAACGATATAAAAGAAATAAAGAGTCAATATCCAGACATTCATCTATTTGTTAGTATCAATAAAAATATAAAGAATCATGAAATAGAACCATTAAAAAAAATACTAAAAGAATTAGCCTCTAGTGGAATAGATGCTGTACTTTTCTATGATCAAGCAATCATATCATTAAAAGAAAAGCTAAAGTTAACATTTGATTTAGTGTGGGCACAAACACATATGGTAACAAACTATAATACTTGTAACTATTACTATCAGAATCATGTTAAATATGCTCTTCTTTCCAAAGAAATTACTCTAGAAGAAATAATAGAAATCAAGGAGAAATCTCCTATAAAAACGATAGTTCCCTTGATTGCCATACCATCTGTTGCAACATCAAAAAGGAAACTTCTTTCCAATTACTATCAGGATTTAGGAAAGAGTGTAAAAAAAGAACTAGTTATTCATGAAAAATCAGGAGGAGATTTTCTCATAGAGGAAAAGAAAGACGCGGTTACGTTTTATAAGAAAAGTATCTTAAATGGATGTGAAGTTTTAGATAAATTGATAAAGCATGATATTGATTATGTTTTACTAGATAGTAATTTAATTGATTCTAATATCTTTTTTCAAGCAGTAGAAAAGGTAGTAAATTATATAAAACAGTATGATTATTTAACCGAAGAAGAAAAAGAAATCTTTCTCCATCAGCAAAGGGATTTATTAGGAGAAGATACTGGTTTCTTTTTTAAGAAAACAATATATAAGGTGAAGTAGTATGGGAAAAGTAGAATTACTAGCGCCAGCTGGCGATTTAGAAAGATTAAAGATAGATTTTTTATATGGTGCAGATGCCGTCTATTTTGGTGGAGAAAAGTATGGTTTACGTGCGAATGCTACTAACTTTTCATTAGAAGAGATACAAGAAGCTGCTACTTATGCTCATCATCTAGGAAAAAAAGTTTATTTGACTTTAAATATCATTTTTCATAATGAAGATATGGAAGGGGTGTTTCAATACATAAAAGATGTAGTGGCATGTGGAATTGATGCTTTTATCATTAGTGATCCTTTCTTAATCCATCATATCAAAGAAAATTATAAAGAAGTAGAAGTTCATTTATCAACACAGAACTCTACCACGAATTATGAATCGATTTTATTTTTACAAAAACAAGGAATCAATCGAGTGGTGTTAGCAAGAGAATTATCGAAAGAGGAAATCAAAGAAATTATAGAGAAAACAAAAATGGATATCGAAGTTTTTATTCATGGAGCTATGTGTACTTGCTTTAGTGGAAGATGTGCTTTATCCAATTATGTAACGGGAAGAGATGCCAATCGTGGAGGCTGTAGTCAAGTTTGTCGTTTTAGCTTTCAAAGCGAAGAGGAAAAAGACTTTACTTTGGCAACAAAAGATTTGAATATGGCTTCTCATATTAAGGATTTAATTGAAATTGGAGTTACCAGTCTAAAAATAGAAGGAAGAATGCGTTCTCTTTACTATTTGGCGGTAGTAGTAGGAGCCTACCGAAAAATAATTGATGCTTATTATCAAAATGAATTAACAGAAGAGTTTTTAAAAAGGCAAGAAGATATTTTATCACGAGTTGCCAATCGTGAGACTTCTTCTCATTACTTTGACAAAGAAGCAGATGCTACCGATCAGTATTACACTGGAAGAAGTGAAGTATCCAATCAAGATTATTTGGGGCAGGTAATAGAGTATGATAAAGAAGAAAAACAAATCAAAATCTTAGAACGAAATTACTTTGAAGTAGGAGACTCTGTTGAATTATTTACTCCAAAAGGAGAAGAAATACAATTTGTCGTAGAAAAGCTATTTGATAAAGAAAAATGCGAAGTTAGAGTTGCAAATCATCCAGATGAGGTGTATTATATTTACTTAAATACGGACATGGAAATTGATTTGTATTCAATGATAAGACTATTAAGAAAGAAGGAAGAAAATGAAATATTATAAAGTACCAGTTTATAAGGCTACCATAGTTAATGGGAAACCATTTATAGAGATTGAAAAACTT
Source organism: uncultured Mycoplasmatota bacterium (assembly GCA_947643295.1). The sequence goes on along the minus strand of CANRVM010000024.1, from coordinate 5,266 downwards.
GGAAAAGGTATCATAGCAAAACCAAAAAGATTTTGGAGAGCAATAGAACCAAATACAGGAGTACCAATTTCTGTTCAAAAACAAAGACAGAATATACAAGGACTTATCAAAGTGAATCAAGATCAAATGGCGGAATATGGATTTTGTCTATTTGTTTATCAAAAGGATTTAACAGATAAAAAGCAAGTATCCGAAGACTATTATGAAAAATGGCTTGCGAATTTAAATCAATCTAGAGTATATCAATGCTGTCAAGAGATGGTCGCAGAACCTAACAAAGAGCCATATCAAAAGACAATAGGAAGAAGAAAATAAGAATTTATTTCAAAAGGGAAGTGGCTAACGTTTTATGAAAAATTTAGAAAAAGCAAAAGATAACTTTTTAAAGCAGGAACAACTTCTTTCAGAATATGCAACAAGAAGTGGTGATGCGATTCGAGAAAAAGAGGAGGAGAGAAGTGATTTCAGAACTCCTTTTTCTAGAGATGTGGACCGCATTATTCATTCTTTAAGTTATACGAGATATTCGGATAAGACACAAGTTTATTCCTTTAAAGAAAATGACCATATTAGTAAAAGAATGGTACACGTACAACTAGTTTCAAAAGTAGCAAGAACGATAGGAAGAGCTTTAAAACTAAACGAAGATTTAATAGAGGCAATTGCCTTAGGCCATGATATTGGGCACACTCCGCTTGGTCACACGGGAGAAGACTTATTAAATGAAATATCAAAGAAAGAATTAAATCAGTTTTTTGCGCATAATATTCAAGGAGTAAGAGAGTTTAGAAGTGTCGACCATGATGGAGAAGGTCTTAATTTAACCATACAGACCCTAGATGGTATCTTCTGTCATAATGGAGAAATGCTAGAATCAAAATATGAACCAATTGATAAAACAAAAGAAGAATTTTTAAGAGAATATGAGGAAAGTTATTTTGATATAGAAATATCAAAAAAGTATCATCCCATGACTATGGAAGGTTGTGTGGTTCGTATTTCTGATATTATCGCCTATATTGGAAGAGATATTGAAGACGCGATTAATTTAGGACTTTTTAAAAGAGAATCGTTACCTAAAAATATTACAGATGTATTAGGATGTAATAACAGGGATATCATTAATAACTTAATCTTGGATATTGTAGAGGAAAGTATGGATAAACCATATATAAAATTAAGTGATAAAGTTTATCATGCTTTATTTAATTTAAAAGAGTTTAATTATCAAAATATTTATTTGAAGTCTCTAACTAAAAAAGAGATTGATTATTATAGAAAAGGTATGAGATGTATTTATGATTATTATTTAGAAGCAATCAAAAAAGAAGACAAGGAAAATATTATTTATCAAATCTTTTTATCGTATCAGAGTAAAGAATATATAGAAACTACTAGTAAAGAAAGAATGGTAATTGATTTTATTAGTGGAATGACTGACGAACTTTTCTTACATGAAATAGAAAAACATTACAGATAGCATATTGAATTTTTAGAAAAAATATGTTATAATATGCAAGTATTTAATAAATATAAATTGACAAAAAAGTTTATTTATAGTATTATGTATTGCGATTAATATAATGAGGTGAAGAAAATGTCAAACAAGAAAATAGTTTACTTAACACAAGAAGGTTTAGATGAATTAAAAAAGGAACTTGACAATTTAATTAATGTAAGGCGTCCTGAAAATATACAAGCAATTAAAGAGGCTAGATCATTAGGTGATTTATCTGAAAATGCAGATTATGATGCTGCCAGAAATGAACAAGCTGTTATTGAAGGAAGAATTCAAACAATTGAAAAGATGCTTGAAAATGTATCTATTATTACAAAAACAGATACAGATAAAGTTTCTTTAGGAACAACCGTTTCTATTAAATATGTAGATGACGATGATGAAGAAGATGAATACAAGATTGTAGGTAGTCATGAGGCTGATCCATTCGAAAGCAAGATATCAAATGAATCACCTATTGCACAAGCATTACTTGATCATAAAGTGGGAGATGTTGTAACAGTAGAATCTCCAAATGGTTCATATCAAGTAGAAATAACAGAAATTAAATAATTTAATGGGAGTCTCATTAGTTAGGTAATTAATGAGATTTTTATATCCTATTTTATCATAAAGGGGGAATGGTAAAATGACAAATGAAGAATTTCTAAAAACACTAGATGAATTATATTGTCATTATGAAGAAAATAGTATTTGGAGAAATGCTCGATTAACCGATGAATTAAAAATTCATTTATTAGATCATATAGAAGATAGAGATTTAAACTTTCAAGTTAATATAAAAGATTACAAAGTAGAGGAAAATGTTGTGTATCTTTACACGGATATTGGGACTTTTCTCCTTGAAAAGAAAGAAAAATCTATTCCTGTACTAGAATCTTTAAAAAATAGTTCTATTAGTTTTTTAGATTTCTTTTATAAATTAGACCAAGAAAATTTATCTTCTACCTTTTCTATGAAAGTAAATAACCTTTCTTTTCGAAAAGAAAATAATCAGAATGAATTGTTGATGTACTATTTGTGTTACTATTATAATTATCGAAATCTAAGCGATGATACCATGGTTCATAGACTTTTTAAATCTTATAATGATAGGAGTGGAATAAATACAATTTTTTCAATGGAGTCTTTAGAGTGTCCTGATTTTCAAGAACTTTGTAGTCTTTCTTTAAGAGTATTACCCAACCTTAAAAAGTTATATGGCTATTCTAATAAATGGAATCCAAATCAAAATCTTGTTTTTTCTATCCATATCTTATCAAAAGAAGATAGAATGATTGAATATATCAAAGACCACTTAGAGGCATTTAAGGAGTTTACGATAGAAGAAGTAAGCAAAATACCTTATCTTAACCCACGTTTTAAGATGGCATGTGAGTGATTTACTTAGATTCCACTAAAGAAGAAAAAGTTCATATTCGCTATTTATCTCATCACTTAATAGAGGGGGTTCCTTTTGATTATCGTATCAAATATAATATCGAGAAAGAAGACCGACTAAATTTTAAAAATTTATTTCTTTATAATAACAGTGCCATTGCCAAGTTATACACTATGTATTATAAAAGCTATCAAAATGGGTTGAAAGAAGAAGGTAATTTATTTGATTTTATTGGTTATCTCTTTGGTACCAAAATAGTAGCTTCTCTTTATCAAAATCCTAATATCTCAGTAGCAACTATTCATGACTTAGAACAATTTTTGCCATTTTATGATAAGAAAATAGCACAAAAAGTCGCTATGATCAAAGAAGAACTAAGAAAGAGAAATTTAACATTTTATAATGCTTTAGTGAGTAGGCAAGAAGATAAAGAAGCCTTGAGACAAACGTTGTTAAGGTTTGGTCTTCAAGAAGAGAATGTTTATCCATTTTTGATTCAAAATAAATTTCTAGATAGAAAGAGAAAAGAAGGTTTACTAAATATTGTTGGAAGATATTTTGGAAATCATTTAAGAGTAATTGATATTTTAGTAATGATAGAGGAAGCAGAGAATAGGAATATTCCCTTAAATATGGTATTAGAAGAAAAGGAAATTAGCCAAAAAGCATTTCATAAAATATATCAACAAGCAGAGGAAAAAAATCCAATTCTTTATCAGTGTATCGATGAACAAATGGAAAGAGAAAAGAAAAAGAGAATTATGAAAATCGTTCAATTTGGTTATCAGGTAGTAGAAAAGGATATCGCAAGCATAGAAGATTATAGGAAGAAGTTTCCAAATGCTTTGTCTTATTATGACTTAATAAAGAGGCTACAAAATACAGAGTTGGCTTCAAGATTAATTGAAAAGGCAAACTCTTTTGGAGATTTTGATTCCTCTTTGGTTCACAAGTCTTTGCAAAAGAAATTATGAAAATTAGTTGTATTAATCTTTTTTATAAGATATAATATAACGTATTGGAGGTATGAAAATGGCAAAAGAAAAAGAAGAGAAAAAAGAACAACAGAAGAATGTGCATGAGGTAGTAATCAAAATAGAAGGAGAAGAATGGAAGACTGCCTTAGATCAAGCTTTTAAGGAAAAACAAAAAGAAGCAAAAGTAGATGGATTCCGTAAGGGAAAAGTTCCAAGGGATATTTATGAAAAAAATTATGGTAAGGAGACACTTTACCTTCCAGCTGCTGATGTTTTATTACAAAAAGCATATGAAAGAGCAATGGAAGAATCTAAGTTAATACCAGTGGTTCAACCTGAAATTGATTTAAAGAGTGTAGATGATGAAAAAATTGAATATATTTTTAAAATCGTAACGAAACCAGAGCTTAAAATTAAAAAGTATAAAGGATTAAATATCAAACCAGAAAGCGTTGAAGTAACAAAGGAAGAAATTGAACATGAACTTTCTCACGTTCTTGAAAGATATACCGAACTAGTATCGAAAGAAGAAGGTAGTGTAGAACTTGGAAATGTTGCAGTTATTGACTTCGAAGGATTCAAAGATGGAGTTGCTTTTGATGGTGGTAAAGGAGAAAACTATCAATTAGAGATTGGTTCTAATACCTTTATTCCTGGTTTCGAAGAGCAAGTAATCGGTATGAAAATTGGAGAAGAAAAAGATCTTCATCTTACTTTCCCAGAAGACTATGGGGTAGAAGATTTAAAAGGTGCAGAGGTAGTATTTAAAGTTAAAGTAAATGAAATTAAAGAAAAACAAGTAAGAGAGTTAGATGAAGAATTCTTTGAAGATTTGGGAATGGAAGGTGTGGATTCCAAGGAAAAATTAGAGGAAGAAATCGAGAAAAATATTAAAGCACAAAAAGAAGCTGATGCAGAAAATAAATATATAGATACTATTTTGGAAGAAATTGGAAAACAAGTAGAAGTGGATATTCCTGAAGAAATGGTTAATGAAGAAGTAGACCGCCTAATGAGACGTTTTGAAGAGAATATCAAGATGCAAGGAATTAGTTTAGAAGTATATTATCAGTTTACTAGATCTAGTGAAGAAGACTTAAGGTCTCAAATGGAAAAGGAAGCTTATTCTAATGTGTTATACCGTTTAATGTTAGAAGAGATTATGGCAATTGAAAAGGTAGAAGTTGAAGAGGAAGAAGCAGAAAAAGAAGCTTCTCTACTAGCAGAAAAATACCAAATGGAAAAGGATGAATTCTTAAAACAATTTGGTGGTATTGACATGATTAAATATGATTTAGAAATGAGAAAAACAATTGACTTATTAAAAGAATTTAATAAATAAAGGTAACTTCAAAAAAGTTATCTTTTTTCATAAATTTTACTTGTATT
>CANRVM010000023.1 GCA_947643295.1 uncultured Mycoplasmatota bacterium | reverse complement strand
TTTGCAATTTTTATAATTTATGCCTATAATATAGTTACGCAAGAAGTCTAATACTGTATTTGGAGACTTATTTTAACGAGTACATGAATAAAATAAGTGTAAATTAATATTTTGTTTATGATAGAGTTTTGCTTAAGAAATAACAATTATATTGATTAAAATCACTTGTGGTAATATAATAATAGTAAGTTAGTACAATAAGTCGAGTTAGATAAAAACTATAGTAAAATGAAAAAGGAATGAGACTAAAATGAATAATATTGAATTTATCAGTGATGCTTATACAACAGATGGTTTAAAGTTACCAATGGTTCACTTTGAAAGTGATGAAAAAGATATTTGTGTTATCTGTATTCATGGTATGTGTGGAACTATTATCGATAACTATTTTGCTACGGTATGGGGAAAGCTTTTAGCAGAAAAAAACATTGGATTTATTTATGAGCATAATAGGGGACATTCGATTGAAAATGATATAGTAATGAAAGATGGAACTTTCAAAAGATGTGGTTGTATGTATGAAATATTTGAAGATTCTATTTATGATATTGATTTAGCGATTGATACAGCAAAAAAGAAAGGATATCAAAGAGTCATTTTGTTAGGACATAGTTATGGTTGCAATAAGGTAATTTACTATTATTATAAAAAACATCCTGATATTTTAGGCATAATACTTGCCAGTGCTCCTGATATGATAGGTTCACATTTATTAGCACAAGCGGATGAATATCAAGAGTTACTTAATGAGGCCAAAGAAAATATCAATCATAACGAACCTACTAAATTACTTCATAAAATGGTGGAAGACTATATGTATATGAGTTCGCAAACTTTTTATAATTGGTATCATGAGGGGAGTGCACTGAATAATTTACCTGTTATTGCTAATCCAAAACACTTTGAACAGTTTGAAACCATAGATGTACCAATTCTTACCTTTTCTGGATTGAAGGAAGCAGATTATTATTTACATTTAGACTTATTAAAAGAGAAAGCACTAAACTGTCCTGATTTTGAATATCACTTGATAGAAAATACTGGGCATACTTATAAAGATAAAGAAATAGAAATCGGTCATTTAATTTATGATTGGGTTAAGAAAATATCTAAATGATTAGATAAATGGAGTGAAAAGAATAGCTAGAGTCTTTTTCGATAGGGTCTCTTTCTCTTTTTATTCCTATATTTTAGATATATAACATAGGCTCTTTTTGATTGTTTCATAAGAAATTAAAAATTTGACAGGTAATATTTTGTTCTATATAATATTAAAACATTAAGGAGTGGTATCAATGGAGAAGAAGAAAAATTTGTTATTAGATATAGATGAGGTGTTTTGTTTTTCAGGATTTTTACAAGCCATTAATGATTTTTTAGAAACAGATTATATGATAGATGATTTTACAGACTATTATATGGATAAGGCTGTAATACCAAAAGAAAGATTTGATGAATTTAATAATTTTTTAAATGGTAGGAATTTATATCAAAATGCACAAATTCTACCATATGCAACAGAAACAATAACAAAGTTAAATGAATTTTATAATATATATCCTTGTTCATCATGCGTTAACCCATTTAATAAGATTGGTTCAGGTAGATTATTTGCTGATAAGTATAATTTTCTAATTAGTTCTCTTCCATTTATCCCACCCGAAAATTTTATCTTTACAAATGCAAAACATTTATTTAGAGCTTCTGTTCAAATTGATGATAGATTATCTAATCTTGATGAAAGTATAACTACGCAAATATTATTTCCATCCTATCATAATAAAGAAGTTTCTAATCAAGAACTATCCAAAAAAAAGGTGATACGAGCTGGATATGATTGGAGAGAGGGATGGTTAGAAATAGAAAACATCTTATTAGGTCAACAACCTTTACCAAAACAGTATATAAAAAAACAGAACTAAAGATAGTTAGAAGATGATTTTGCAATAGAGAAATTTTAATTATAGGGATAATAATTATGACAAAACAAAAGACCTAATAAGAATAGACCTAAGATTAACCTAAAATATCGGTATTAATTATTTCTTTGCATTTTGCTCCCACTTTATTATTCCATAAATATTAATTAGTAAATAACTGATAGAAACTAATAACATCATAGTAGAATTTTCTCCTTTATTTATAAAAGTGATAGTCCATATTAGTAAATCGATAGCATTATTGATTAACCATAACCACCAAGATTCTTTAAATCGAAGTATCATAAGGATTACTCCACATAAGTTAATACAGTTCGAACTGGCATCCAAAAATGCGAGTTTTTGATTTGGAATAAGTGTTAATAAATAACCAAGTAATAGACTACCAAGTATACAAGATAGAGTAACGATAATTGAAATTTTTAAGTTAAATTCTCTTACTTTTACCATTTTACTTTCATCTAAATTCTTATTCCATGTGAAAAATCCTTTTATTTGAAGTGGTGAAAAAATAAGGAGATAAAAGAAAAAGATACCATATAGATTATTTTTAAAAGCAACGACTCCCATTAGCAAATAATTGATGAGTCCAAAAAGATAGTTGCACCTTTTTCCCTCACTAGCAAAATAAGCACATAAAAGTCCAGAAAAAAGAGTAGTACCACCAATTATTACATCTTGAGAAAGAATTCCAGATAGCAAGGAAAGAAAAAAGCAAAGACAAATAATGACAATATATTTTTTATTCATCTTTCATTTCCCAACTTTTGAAGTAGATGCATTCGTTTTGCTCATTAAACTTTAGTTCATAGATTCCATCAAAGACATTCACATCTCTTGCAAATAACCATTCTACTATGACGGTATTTTTATCAATGGCAAGTATTTTAAATTCAATTCTTTTGATATCTTGACTTTCAATATGTTGCCATTCCTTTTTGATTTCATCGAAAGTTGTATAGGCATCAACAAAAGGTGTTTCTTGATAGAATGTTGTATGTTTAAATAAAGAAGTTGCCCCTTCAATATTTTTAGTAAACCAATATTCTTTTAATTTCTGTAACCAATCTTCTACTAATTGTTTATTCATAACTATTTTCCTTTCTTTACTTTTATTTGGTATAAAACTTTTGGTTTTTGATATTCTTCTTCTTCTCGTGTCATGGAAGTTTCCAAAGCATCTACCATACCAATGATTCCAAAGTATTTTTCTACATCCTCTTTGTCAAAAAATCTTTTGGTATAATCTCCTTCAAAATAGAAGTTTTTTTCTAACATCTCACCAACACCAGCTCCAAAATTCACATCATTTGTGGAAGCAACTCTGGAAAGGAGAATCCCATCTTCTTTTAAAATTCTTTTAATTTCTTTCATAATATGAGTGGTTGTTTCATGGTCGAAGTAGTGTAGAGATAAATCCGCAATAATAACAGAAAACGCATCATTCTCAAAAGGAAATGAATCAAACATATCCAAATGTTTTATTTTACTACCAGGTATATTTTTTTGAACACTTTTTAAAGCTTCGTTAGAAAAATCGCAAGATAATACATGAAAGCCTCTTTCTATTAGATATAAGGTATCTGCTCCAATTCCACAACCTAAATCCAGTATTTCTGTTGCCTTGTATTTCTCTAGTATTTCTTTGTAATCGTCTAGCCAGTTATCATAAACAGGGATACTAGCTCTTTTTTTAGCCCAATGATTCCACATGTTAAAGTAATTATTTTTCATCATCATCACCTAATTCCATGATATTTTTTTCTAACTTTTGAATATTGGATTCTAAAGATAAAAGATAGGGAATGTTACTTACAATTTCGATACCATCTAATTGTTTAATGGAAGAATCTAATGGTAATATTTTTTGGCCATATAGAATTTGGTGGAATAAAGTATAAATATTGTCTATTTTACTTGCCACATAATTTTCAAAATAATAAAGTGTCCATACGTTTTTGGATTTGGAATATTTTAATTCAAAGATAGGTTTTAACTCTTCACCAATAGTAACATCCTTTAAATGAAAAGTCTTTTTATATTCTTCTATCAAAGTAAGAATTCTTTTTTCTTTGGTATAGCCTTTTTCTTTTTCATAAACTTCTTTATATACTTTTTGATATTCTTTAATTAGATCTTGATAAGTTGGATTTTCTTTCTGAAAATGATAATCATCTATGGTAAACTTGTGATTTAGTTCATAAAAGGAATACAGTTGGTTCCAAGTATCTGGATTGATATGATAGACGAGAATGCCAGATTGGTTTTTCTTTTTTATATTGATATAGAGATTCAAAGCACTATCCAATCTAGTTGGAATCATCTCTTCTGGAACTTTCTCATTTAACATCTCTTTGGTAATAATCATTTTTATCGCTCCTTTTTCTTACTATTATTTTATCATAAAAGGTAGAAATATCATATTTAAAAAATAAGAAAAGAAATTTTGATAAATAAAAGAATCCTACGATTCGTAGGGTGACCTCTTTTACTACTTCTAATAAAATGAAATGAGAAAGAAGGAATCTTATGAAAAAAACTATAATTAATTATTATACTGTAATAATGTTCATATTATTTATACTTTACAATATAACATTAGAAAATTTAAAAATTGGTGGTTTACTATATCAATCAATTATGATAATAGTGATTATTTTAAATAGTATGGTATTATTAAAATTTAGGCAGGAGATAAAGGGAAAGGGAATCCTTATTATTTCCTATTTATTAGTATGGTTGTTTTCTAAAAATATGCTACAATGTATTTTTGATTTTTCTAATATTCTTATTTTGTGTATTATTGGATTTAGAAAAAGTAGCTTTATAAAAGTAATTTCTATTTTAATTATCTCCTTTATTACTGTGTTTTTTCTTCCATTTTATTTTATCTTTTTACTTCTATTTGGAACCTCTTTTAAAGAAGAGGTAGGTAGGAATGATATATACGAAGATATGCATTATTATTGTGAAAATCACTATGAAATTTATTCCTATTCTTTGGGTGCGATGGATGACTTTCATTATAGTATAGGTAAATATTATGAGTTTTTAAATCTGGGTGATATACTAGATATATCTTATCATGAAAGAATTTCGAAAACAGAAGTGGAGTATAAGAAATTCTTAAAGAGTCATAGTTGTAGGTTAGTGGGTGATAACAATGGATTTAAATAGAATATCTAATTTTATTAAAACAAAAAGAAAAGAATTAGGAATGACACAAGAAGAACTGGCAGAAAAATTATTTGTAACAGAAAAGGCAATTTCTAGATGGGAGACAGGTAGGGGAACTCCAGATATTTCTTTATTAATTCCCTTATCAAAAGTATTAAAAGTAGAAGTGTCGGAGATTTTGGTTGGAAAAGAAAGTAAAAAGCAAATGAATGAGATTGAAAAATTAATTGAATATAATGAAATGAAAAAAACTAGGAAACTTAGCTTTACTTTTTATTTGGTTGCTGTATTTTATATTTTGTCGATTGTTTCCTTTTTAATTTATTTGCGGTATGAATATAATCCAAATATTGAATTAAACTATTTCTTAAGATTATTGCTTTTCGTAATTGCCTCTATCTTTCTTATAATTGGTAATAAGATTTATGGTAATTTCTATGTAGAAAAAGTAGAGGATAAGAAAAAGATTACAAAATTTTCTCAAAGTATTATTTTTATTTATTATATTATTTTTCTATTTAATATGGTTTTATTTGCAAGATACTATAGTTTTAATGGCTATAATTTAGTTCCTTTTAAAGTTATTAGTGAGTTGATAGCAAATGGTAATTTATATTCTATTGTTATTAATATTTTCGGAAATCTCTTTATCTTTATGCCTTTTGAATATTTTATGATGGAGTTGTTTGGTTTCCAAAAAAGTATCCTAAATGGAATTTTATCTTTTCTTTTTGTACTCTTTATTGAAAGCATTCAGTATATCTTTAAAGTTGGTGTTTTTGATGTAGATGATTTAATTTTATGTACTTTTGGAATGATGTTATTTTATTTTGTATATAGTAAGTTAAAACAGAGAAAGTAGTGTTTCAAAATGAAAGAGAACTTATGAATATTGTTGTTTCAATAAGATAGAATATGTTATGATAGAAGCACTTACAAATATAAAAATATCTATTACTAATATAAACTAAAAAGAAGATAATAGAGTAAAAAAATAGTATAGTAGAAAAAAAATATTTATTGCAAAAAAGGTATATAATTTAAGATAGTGACTTTGTTAAGAGGATTTAGAGAAAATGATTAGATATTATTATAAAGAAAAAAATAAAAAAGAATTAGATACTAAAATAAAAAATATTATAATGAAAAATGATAACCGTTACGTCGAATTAGAAGATAGTATCTTCTACCCACAAGGTGGTGGTCAAAAAGGCGATAAAGGTTATATTGTTCTTGATGATAAGAAATATAATATTAAGAATACTATAAAAGATGAAAATTATAATAGTATTTTAGTAATGGAGGATTGTATTCCTTACGAAAATTTTGGTAAAAAAGTTAGATGTTATCTCGATTGGAACTTTAGATATAAACAAATGAGACTACATACAGCACTTCATATATATCATGCATTAATAGAAGAAGTAAAAAAAGAAAAAATAAATAATCCAATCTTATCAACTATAGAAGATGGGTATGCCATCAATAAATATGATGAAAATGATTTTGATATCAATATTCTTGATGAAGTGACAAAAAAATTTAGAGAGATAATTAAAAAGAATTTAAAGGTAATAACGTATCCAGATAAAGAAAAAGAAAACTTTAGATATTGGAGGTGTGGGGATTATATCATTCCATGTGGTGGTGTTCACGTAGATAATTTAAATGAAATAGATGGTGTAGATATAGAAATAAAACATAAGAAAAAATCAATTACTGTTAAAATAGTTTTAAAATAAGATTAAAGCTTAAAATTATGGAGGTAGATTAAAATGAAATTAATAACAAAAAAGTTTGACGAATTAACAACAAAGGAATTATATGAAATACTAAAAGCTAGATCCGAAATCTTTCATATGGAGCAAAATATTCACTATCAAGATATGGATGATATTGATTATCAAAGCCTACATTGTTTCTTTATGGAAAATAATAAGGTTATTGCGTATTTAAGAACTTTTTATCAAGAAGATAATCAGGATATTGTCCGAATGGGTAGAGTTTTAACCATAAAACATGGAAATGGTATTGGCAAAGAACTAATGGAACAAAGTTTAAAAGTCATTAAGGAAAAAATGAAATGTCAAAAGATATGTGGAAATGCTCAAAAACACGCATTAGGTTTTTATGAAAAATTTGGATTTAAGGCAGTTTCCGATGATTTTTTAGAAGAAGGAGTCGTTCATATAGCTATCGAATTGGATGTATAATATAAAAGAATACTAAAAAAGACTTCATTATTTAGAAAAATATGAATATTAAAAATAATAAAGTAAAATAGAAGTTACTATTCTTTATTCAAATGTTGACGAAGTAAGGGCACTATTTGTGAAGTTATTGCAGGAGTAATTGGAAATTATACACACTGTTCTATGCCTACTAAGTGTATTGGTACCTTTAAACCTAATGATGATGCTGATTCATACATTGGAAAGAAAAATCAATTAGAATTAATAGAAGAAGAAAATTTAAATAGGAAGTGATAAGAGAGATGAAAATGATAAAATCATATAATCCAGCTAATAATAAATTACTTGGACACATTGAAGAAACACCATTTTTTGAAATCGAAAGAATGGTAGAAAAAAGTAAGATGACTTTTGAGTTTTGGGGAAGTTTAACCTTAGAAGAGAGAATACCCTATATAGAAGAGTTATACCAAGAGATAGAAGCGAAAAAGGATGAATTTGCCAATCTTATTACTAATGAAATGGGAATACCAATCGCAGAATCACTATTTGATATCGATAGTGGATTAGAACATATAAAGTGGTATATCAATCATACAAAAAATATTCTTGAAGAAAAAATCACTTATGAAGATGAAGTGGAAGTAGATAAAGTTATTTTTGAACCAAGAGGAGTAGTAGCAGTGATTATTGCTTGGAACTTTCCTTTTTCTAGTTTTGTATGGCAAGCAGTATCTAATTTAATTGTCGGAAATACAGTTATAATAAAACATTCTGAGTATGTTCCCTTATGTAGTAAATATATCTTTGATTTCGTCTCTGCTATTCTCCCTCAGGATGTTTATCAGGTAGTCTATGGTGATGGTGAAGTTGGTAGGAACTTAGTTAGCCAAGATATTGACATGATTTGCTTTACGGGAAGTACCAGAACAGGTCAAGAACTATATAGAGTAGCTGCCGAGAAGTTTATACCAGTTGTTTTAGAATGTGGTGGGTCTGCACCTGGAATTGTTTTGGAAGATGCTGACATTGATCATGTCTTAGAATCTTTGTTTATAAATAAATTTGCAAATACTGGACAGGTATGTGATGGACAAAAAAGACTTCTTGTTCATGAAAGTAAGTTTGATGAAGTATGTGAAAAGTTAAAACAATGTATAGAGAATAAAAAAATTGGAAATCCACTAGAAGAAGATGTTGAAGTAGGACCTTTGGTATCAATCCCTCAACTAGAAAAGCTAGAAGCTCAAGTAGAGGATGCTATTAAAAAAGGTGCAAAAGTAATATGTGGTGGAACACGTTTTTATTTGCCAACATTGCTGACAAATATTACAAAGGATATGAGAGTATATCAAGAAGAAGTATTTGGTCCAGTACTTTCAATTCTTCCTTTTCAAACCATAGAAGAAGCGATTGCTATTGCAAATGATACAGAGTATGGGTTAGGTGGTTATGTCTATACCAAAGATAAATCAAAATTTGATGATATTGTAAAAAAGTTAAAAACGGGGATGATTGCTCTAAATAATTTGTATTATTTAAGACCTTGTAACCCATTTGGAGGTTACAAAAAGTCAGGTATGGGTAAGAATAATAGCGAATTTGGACTACAGGGATTATGTAATATAAAAGTTGTTACTTATGAAAAGTAAATTAAAAAATTTTTAGTAATTAACATTTCAATGGAGGAATAGATGAATAATTATTTTATTATCCATGGTTCTTATGGAAATCCCTATAAGAATTGGATACCATGGTTGAAAAAAGAGTTAAGTAAGAGAAGATTAGATTGTATGGTTCCCGATTTTCCAACTCCTATCAAGCAAGATTATGAGAGCTGGAGTAAAATATTAAAATCTTATTTTGATATTGGGTGTATTACAGAAGAAACTACGTTTATTACACATAGTTTAGGTGGGATTTTCCTTGTTAAATTTCTAATTGAAAATAAGGTGAAAGTCAAAAAAATCATAACCGTTGCTGGATTTAATCATTTGCTTTTTGAGGATGATAAAAATTTATATCTTTCTTTTTATGTAGAAACGACTCAGTTGTCGCAGTTAGAAAAGTACTGTCCAGAAAGAATAAGTTTTTATTCTAGGAATGATCCTTATGTTCCAGAAAAGGAAGCAGAGGATTTTGCTAGTCAAATCCATTCAGAAAAGATTATGATAGAAAAGGCAGGGCACTTTAATGAAAAATATGGTTACAAGGAATTTAAGGAATTACTAAACCATATATAATGTTTTTTAATAAAATCAATGAAAAAAAGAGCAAAAATATTATAACAACTGTGCTATAATGATTCTAACGAAATAATATTTCATAAAGAGGTGAAGTAGATGATATGAACAGTAAACAAGAACAACTTGGGAAAGAGTTAGCTGAAGCTTTTCCAGACAAAATAAAAATTATTTTATATACGATAGGACGTATTCTAATCATACTGGTAATCTGTCTGGCTGGTGTACGAGGATTTTCTGGATTAAAAGAGTGGTTTTATACTATTAGAGGGATTGTAATATTTTTTGTAATCTTTATTCCATCTCTTTTATGGGCAGTATTTCCACTTATTCATTTAAAAGATAAGTTAAAGTTTTATGAGAATGGAATGGTTGTTAATTCTTGTCCGTATTTACTCTCTGAACTAGGAATTATCACTTTTCAAGATTATAGTTCAGGACTAAAAACAGAACAATATATGAAAACAGAGTTGCGTAATTTTAATGTAACGTATATCAAAAGACCAAAGAAAGCTTATAATAAGGCTTATATGAATCAAATATAAAAAGAAAGAGGTAATCAAAATGGATAGTAAATATATTATTTTTGGAGTAGTAGCACTAGTGGTGTTATTTGTTATTTTTTATATAAAAGAAACAATAAATGAGAAGAAAGGAAAAGATAGTGAAGAAAAGCAGAAAGTAAAAGATATTGTACAAAAAGCAACGGGAGATTCTACGTATCAAAGTATTTATGCCACCTGGGAAGATTTTAGTATAGGAGGTGGCGGTAGAAGAGTTACGACTACCAATATTTATTCTTATTATGCAGTGGGATTCAAAAAAGGTTCTCTTTGTGTCATTCCATTATCTTTTGATGGTGGAGATATGAGTTATGGAGAGGCTCTAAGTTTTAACAAAGATAATGTTGGAATGGTAAATGCCAAAGAGGGAAAAAATTGGATTGAAATTTATGATTTAAATCAAAAAATAGTAGTAAAGTTAATGGTTGGGCCTAGTGAAACCAAAGAAGATAAGTATCATCCTGTTAACATTCAACAAAAGGAAGAGTATGAAGAATTTTGTACTTTTATCGGAGAGTTTATGAAAGAAGTAAATGAATTTCATAAAGTAGAAGTTACAGGTAAAATAGGAAAACCATTACGTAAAAGGTAGAAGGATAAAAACTAGATAGGAAGTGAATAAAAGGATATGGGAAGAATAGTTGTTGGTGGTATCATTGAAAAAGATGGAAAATTTCTTTTGGTACAAGAAGCAAAAGAAGAATGTAGAGGTAAATGGAATATACCAGCAGGGCATTTAAAACTAAACGAAACTATATTTGATGGTGTTAAAAGAGAAATAAGAGAAGAAACTGGGTGTAATGTAGAACTAACAGGACTTTTACAAATAGGAAATAAAGTTTTTCAAGATGATGTATTTGTAAGTATTATCTTTTCTACAAAATTATTAGAGGACCATATTAAATTTGATAAGAAGGAAATTTTGAATGTTAAATGGTTTACTTACGAAGAATTATTAAATAGGAAGGAAGAATTAAGAGCATATGATTTGATTATAAGTAGTATCTCTGCTTTTATGGAAAATAAAATAGTAGATCTTGATATCCTTACAATGATGTAAAAAAAAACAATGGATTCCTATATAGATAATATTTTACAGTAGGCAATAAAAATAAAGAAAGTAAGTCATCTTTCATCATATAGGATGAGTAAAGAAAGATTTTTGAAAAAGTAGTATCAAATATCATTAATAGTGTTAAAAATAGGCACTAATAGTAAGTTTTTCATTTAATCTTTATTTAATAAATCTTTTATAGGATTTTAGGTGGTGATGTTTATGAGAATCTTGATTGTAGAAGATGAATACAATCTAGCAGATGTCATCTCTTCTAAGTTAAAAAAAGAAAAGTATACAGTGGATATCATAACCAATGGGGAAGAAGGGTTATATCATGCTTTAACGGATATTTATGATCTCATTATTCTAGATGTGATGCTTCCCAATAAAAATGGATTTGAAATTTTAAAAGCTTTACGAGAAAATCTAGTAAAAAGTAAAGTAATTATGCTTACAGCGAGATCCTCACTAGAAGATAAATTAGATGGATTTGATAGAGGGGCTAACGATTATTTAACAAAACCTTTTCATATTGATGAGTTAATCGCAAGAGTAAATGTACAATTAAAAAATCAGGATAATTTAGAAAAAAAAGAAGTATTAGAATTTGGAGATTTAGAGCTTAATTTAGCAACTTCTGTATTAAATTGTAAAACAACAAAAAATCATATTGAATTAGTATGTAAAGAATTTCAACTTTTAGAGTATTTTATGAATAATCCAAACCAAATACTATCTAGGGAACAAATCTATGATAAGGTATGGGGAATCGATAACGAAATACTATCGAATAATTTAGAAGCCTATTTATCCTTCTTACGAAAGAAATTAAAGGCTATTGGATCTAATGTGAATATTAAATCTAATAGAGGATTGGGTTACAAATTGGAGTCTAGCGTATGAAGAGATTAAAAAACGAAATTTTTCTCTTAAGTTTTACGATTTTAACAGTTTGCTTAATTAGTATGATTACCATCTTTTTCTGTCAAAACTATAATCAGGAAAAACACAATATTTTTAATGCTTTAAAAAGTGCAGATGGTATGATGCATCGAGTGAATATGAATCCGGATAGTAAAAGAGAACCAAAGTTAGATGATGATGCGGAAGATTTAATGGAAAAAAAAGATAATCGAATGATTTTTATGGATTCTACAATATATACCATATTACTTGATGAGCAAGATACTATTTTAGATATTGTTAATCACTCCCAAAATAGTATGGATAACAAAAAAGTAGAAACATTAGCTGCCGAAATATTAAAAGAAAAAAAGGTAAATCATAAAATAGGTTTTCTACTAGTTGATAAATATTCATATCGTTATCGAAAGGGGAATTCTCTTATTATCTTAGATAATACAAAAGTAACCAATCGATTAAATTTAAATTTACTAACTTATATTTTTATATATGACTAGCCACAATAGTCAAAAAAGTGGTATTCTAATAATAGACAATATAT
>CANRVM010000022.1 GCA_947643295.1 uncultured Mycoplasmatota bacterium | reverse complement strand
CCACATCTTTTGCATATAAATAAGAGTCACTTTTAATGGTTCCTGTTTCAAATAAGGAAGAAGTTTGTTCAGGTGTTAATTTGCTACCTTCTATCTTATTAGAATTGTATGCTAAATTCCGTTGAGTATAACCATAAACTCCACCTCTATCTTGTCTTTCAAACTCTATTTCAAAACGATTAATTAGTAATGATACTACATTTTTTTCCATAACCTTACACTTCCTTATTTCTTACTTATAGTATACTATATATTATTTAAAAATGCCATTTGGATTCTTTTGTTATTAGAATCTAATTCTTTAAACTTTTCTGTTTTTTCTAATTCACTTACAGACATAGCTAAATTATCATAATAAATTTCATTATGAGTATGAACAAACAATTTTTTATCAAGTGATTGCCTTTCAAGTAGGCTTTTTAGCTTGGGATGATTTTCTAAGACAAAGTACATTTGAGGTGGCATAAATTTAGGAATCTCTTTTCTTATTTCTTCTAAAGAGATAGGATTTTTAAATAGCGTTAATGACTTAATAGGAATGGCATTGATATCTCCAATAGCAATATATTTATCTACTCTTTTTAAAGTATCAGGATAATCTAGATAGTTTTCTCTTGTAGAATCAAGACGAATGGGTCTTCCTAATTCCATCATTCCTACAACCATTCTTGATTTACCACTTAAGTATAAGTAAGCCTTTGTCTCTTCATCACAAAATCTCTTCCGATATTCATATATTTTAATCCCATATAATAAGGGTTTAAAATATTCGGGTCGAAAGCTTAAAAATATTTCTTTCATAGCAATAATCCCCCTATTTCATATTCTGAATACTATCAATAATTAACTTTGATATCTGTTTTTCATGTTCATGGTAATCATGAGTAGAATTCGGAATTGTATAAAATTGAACTTTTGCATTTTGAAATCTTTTTCTTAATCTATTTTCTACGTAATCCATATCCCACCCTTTATAAACATGTTCCTTACTACCTGCAATAATAGAAACATATCCTTTATAATTTAGTGGTTTGGTAATATCTCTATCTTCTTCCAACTTAAATAAGTCTGCTTTACTTCCTTTCGCCATAGTAGAAGCAACCTTAAGTGCCGAAAATTCTTCTGTTACCATTTCATAAAGTTTTCCTCTTGAAACTAACTGCTTGCTTTTGGTAATTAATTCATCATACTTATCTTTTACTCGAAAACGAAACCGACTTACCATATCAACAGGACTTAATAAGATTAGTTTAGAGATATCCCCTATCTGTTCACAATAGTATTGTACTTTTAACGTACCCAGACTTTGCCCAACTAAAATAATATCTTTGTAACCATTCTCTTTCGCATAACAAACCGCAGCGGATACATCATAGATAGAATCATCAAAATTTTCATAAATATTTCCTGCTTTTATCGTCTCTGTAACACCAGCATTATTTCGATGTAATCTAAAAAATTGCTCAGACCCTCTATTATTGCATATTAAAAAGTCATATCCATAATAATTAAAATCTTCAAACATATCCTCATAGTAATTTGCTTTAAAGAAATTGCCTCCACTTCCATGAATAAAAATGATAATCGAATGACTTTTCTTATCAGAACGTTGAATTAATCCAGGTAAGAAGCATCCATCTGTTGTATTTAATATCAAAAATTCTTTTTGACGATAAGAACTATCCGTATTCGAACCCTTAATGATTTTTGACAATTCACCAAATATATTAATATACTCTGGTGTATTTTTAAAGACAACTTCACTACTATTTGTTAACATTAACTCCTGTAACTCATAAAAATCAAACCACTTTTTATCAGTTGCTAAATAGGGATTTAACTTAATATCTTCTTCTTTCATATCGGTTTTTAGATAATAAAAGTAAGTAAATCTTTGTTCTCTTTCTTCATTTCTTTTTAACATCGTTAAATAACGAACATCACTTGCATTTAAATGATAGCCAATTTCTTCCTTTGCTTTTTGAATTAAGGCATCCATTAAGGTTTGGTTAGCGCCAACATGATTCGCAACCATTCCCCATTTTCCATTATTATAATGAACATGCTCACTTCTTCTTTGGAGCAATATTTTTCCTTCCTTATTTATAATAAAGATTGCTACTTCTTGATGCCATAAATGTCTTTCATGAACTTCTTTTTTCGTTGCTTCCATATCTGTAACATTTCCATTTTCATCTAACACTTTTAGTAGCATCTTATCTTTTTCTTGATAGGACTCATAGTGAACTTCATTCATAGTGAAACACCTTCCTTCTCTAAATGCTTTTTCGTTTCTATTCTTTCTTATCTATTCTTTATAATTGTTATTCCACACCAGAATAAACTTCTATTTTTTTATTTTCAATATTCTTATAAATATTTTCAAATACTTCCATTAAAGAATCAATCATCATATCATTCTCAATGACATAGCCAAGAGAGTTTTCATTTATATAAGAATCAATAAATAATTGTCTCGTTCCATCCTTTTGTATGAAGATTTCAAAACCTTTTCCTATTTTAGGGTAATCACTTTTATTATGATTTTTAACATCTTCTTCTAAAATGACACCTACAAACTTTGCTTTGTTTTTTAACGTTAGTGCTTGTTTTATCAAATCGTTATTTAAAATACTTTCCTTTTTTTCCTCAGGAGTCATGATAACCCGATAGACAGATACGTCTCTTTCTACTGCTTTTATATGTTCCTGATCATAGGTTACTTCTAGTGGATGATTAATCCAACCATATTCTGGAGTTGCATCAAAACAATAAACTTTATCTCCTTCTTGCAAGCTAGCTACTTTTTCATTTAGCCAATCATAACCAACAATCTTTCTTTCTCTTTCAATTTCTTCTTTTAAAAGGACACTAACATTTCCATAACCACCATCAATTGTAATATTTTCTCCATTAATAAAACTAGATTCTTTGGATGATAAAAAATAAACAACATTCGCCACTTCATAAGGCTCTGCAATTCTTTCAATTGGTGTCCATAAAGGAGCTTCAAACTCTTGTTCTGGAGTATTCATATCGGTATTAATTGCTCCTGGAGAAATGGAATTTACCCTGATATGTCTTCTTCCGAAATTCACACAAAGACATTTCATTAAACTTACAACAGCACTCTTACTAATACTATAAGACATACTACCAAAGGCTCCACTATAAGCATCATTACTTGACATAAGGACGATATTTCCACCATTTTTAATATAGCTTTGTAATCTCGTCGAAATAATTAATTGAGAATAAAAGTTACAATTCATTACTTCATTAAATTCTTCTAAATTAAAGTTAACAAAGTCATCATTTTCTGAGAAAGTCCCTGCATTTAAGATTAAACTATCGAATTCCACCCCAGCTACATCTTCTACTAATTTGTAAGTATCTTCTATCTTTGTAAAATCATAGGGACCTAATTTTTTCATATTCTCTTTTCCATATTGATTGACCAGTTCATCAATTTTTACTTCATTTTCAAAGAATGTTCCATAAACAACATACCCCTCTTGTAAAAACTTAGTAGCAATCGATCTTCCAATACCTCTCGATGCACCCGTTACTAAAACTACTTTCCTCATATCATTTCCTCCTTCGATTCTATAATAAAACACCGATTCTTCTTAAATGTTTAAATTATTATTACTTGTTATAAAATTTATCATTCACTATCCCCTATATGATTTATTTACTAAAATCTATAGCTCATCTCCTACTTCATAAATCCAACCTGGTTGCCATGATTTTGTTTTTCTCCAATCTTTTTCAATTGCTTCTTTCCAAGTAATCTTTTTTGTAATTACTTCTAATGCTAATTGTGGAGCTTTATGTGCAACGAGAGCAATTGTTTTTCCATTATAATTTTCTAATAAATACTGACAAAACTCTCGTACCCTATTTTCTACCTCTTTTAAAGATTCTCCATTTGGGAAAGGTTCGTCAATATGTTCTTCATACTTCACGAATGAGGTATCTTTACCATTGAAATCTCCATAATTACATTCTCTGATTCTTTCATCATGAAGAATTTCTTTGACATCTTTAAACGTATACTCTGCTGATTCAATTGCTCTTTTTAAGTCAGAAGAAATTACCAAATCAATATCATCCATAGAAATTTGTTCTTTTAAATCGATACTTTGTTGAATCCCCTTCTCACTTAATTCTCCAGGAAGCCAACCTGTTGATTTGTGTTCTAAATTGTCTGTTGTAGTACCATGTACAAAATAAATAATTTTAACTGCCATTATTTTCTCCTCCTATATGATGAATTCGAATAAAAATATATTCTGATTCTATTTCTCCATTATTATAAATTTCATGATAGACATTTGCTGGATACATAAATAAGTCTCCACTATGATAGGAATATTCTCCGTCTTCATCTTTTACGATTCCTGTTCCTTTTAGAACATACATTATTTCGTCAATACCATCATGATTATGCCAAGCATATTGATTGCCTACTGGTAAATATCCATAAGTCATTCCTTGAACATTCCCAAATTCATGATCGGAAATCAATAATTTCCTACTTCCACTTCCTCCATGAGCCTCCTCTATTCTTATTTCGTTATTTGATTTTTTTATTATTTTCATCGCTTTTTCTCCTTTACTTTCTCTTAACATTACCATGTTCTAAATGAAAGATTTCTGATAATTCTTCTAAATGTTTTTGCCCCTTTTCAATCATACCTTTTAAAAAGGGCGTCTGCTCATAAGTGTATCTTTTTACTCTTAAAGCCATCTTAGAAATGGTATATCGTAATCTCATCAATTGAAAGGTCTCTTCAAAATTGTCATACCTCTTTGTCTCACTAAAATATCCTTCTAAGAAAGGCTTAATTCTTTCAGGCTCAAAGAAAGTAGACCAACAAGCAATTTCTTCTATTGGATTTCCTGCTACACATTCATCCCAATCAATCACTCCTGTTACGGTATTACCATCCGTTAATAAATTCCAATCTGCAAAATCATTATGAAGTAAAACAGACTCCTCTGAACATAACAAATCATTATCTTCAAACAACTCTTTCATTTTCGTAGCTACTTCTTTTGAAAGGATTTGATAAGTAACTAACCTTTCTAAGTTTTCTTCTAGACCTGCATTCACGGCATCTTTTAAAGAGCTATGAAGTCCAACCAAATTTCCTTTCTTCGCTTGTTCGTTATCAAATGGTCCAAAGCCATTTACCTTTATTTTATGAAGTTTTGCCATCATTTTTCCCATCTCTTTGACAAGCTGTTCTTCTTTTTCTGGATGCTTTTTAAGAAAAAATTGAATCGTATCTCCTTCTAATTTTTCTATTACTTGATAAGAGATGTCACTTGTATTTTCTAATTCATGAATACCATAAGTAGAATAAGCAGGTATTTCATTTTCTAACGCCTTTTTAGCAACTAGACTTTCTGCATAAAAATAACCGTTTCTTACTCCCTTAGGATGACATCTTATCACTACTTTTTTTCCGTTTTTTAAAACACCAACTCGAATCGAGTTTACATTTCCTAGACTTGTCTGTGCCTCTAAATCAAGTGGTTTTATATAGTCTAGTTTTACTCCTTTCAATTCTTTATTAATCTTATCTAATAGTTCTTCATTCAAAATAGCAGAATGTCTATCTTTCCAGATGGCAGCTTGCTCTTCCACGCTGATTTTTCTATCGGTTTGCCAATAAAAGCAAGAACTTCTATCTCCAATTCTTTCATTAATACTTTCTAAATCCATATTATCCTCCGTTTGTATCCTATGCTTCTTTTATAAAAAGATAGGCTTTTTTCTAACTAATATTATACAATACTTGAATGTAATTTACAATCTTTTTTTTTACTCGTTTAGAAAATCTTATTATAGATGCGATAATGAAATTTATATGGTATAATCATCTTATCAAAAGGAGGAACTATCAATGGAAGTTTTATTTGTAAGACATGGAAAGACAGATTGGAATCATCAGAAAAAAATGCAAGGAAATGTAGATATTCCACTAAGTGAAGAAGGAATCCTTCATGCTGAGAAAATGGCAGAAAAGTTAAAAAATAAAAAAATTGATATTGCTTTTTGCTCTCCTCTTGGAAGAACAAAAGAAACCATGAAAATTATTAACGATAAAAGAGAAGAAAAAATACCGGTTATTTTGGAGGAT
Organism: uncultured Mycoplasmatota bacterium; assembly: GCA_947643295.1. The sequence continues at coordinate 6,982 of CANRVM010000022.1, read as the reverse complement.
GCTTTACTAGAAAGGGATTATGCTTTATATGAAGGACGAAATAAACAAACATTTTCTTATGACATGGTATGGGATTACAGCAACCCTTTAAACGTAGAAAACTTTTTTTCCTTTGCTTGGCCCATTATCTATTTTATTTTCGGGAAACTACTCCGAGCTTATAAAAATAAAACGGTTTTAATTGTTTCTCACGGAGGTGTTTCTAAAATATTTGAAATGCTTTTAACGAAAAACTCCCTATCTCCAGAAGAAGTGGCAGACTATCTACCAAATAATAGTGAAATCATCACTTATCAAAATACTTTAGAAAATGACTTTTTATTCCAGAAAAAGGAAACCGAGAAAAAAGAAACAGAAAAAGAAAAGAATTCCTTCTTTCAAATCATCACCCCTAATATGGTATCCCTTTCTTTTCCTAACATGAAATTAGAAGAATTAATCGATGTTAACAAAATTGCCAAAAACCAAAAATAAGATATCGTGCTTGTATTCTTTTTACAAAGGAAAAGAATGAATTAGCTCTAGAGGCTTATAAAAAAACAAAAGAAATAAAACTAACTGCAAGAACGATTGATGCTTCAAGAAATATTTTACATCAGGTTAGAGAAATTCTACTACAGATGACTGGTTATCTTGGGGATATTTCTGATTTTTATCATGTTGGGGAAACCATAGAAATTAGACCAAGTGACCCCATTGCTGAAATTGTTATCACACAAATATATAAAATATCAAAAGCGGTTTTAGTTGCCAATCCCCTACCAGATAAAAAAGATGAAGAAGAAGGATTTTCTCTAGCATTCTACCCCACAGAAGAAGCCTTGGAGTTAGCAAATGACGCTTTATTAGAAGCAAAGTCTCTAGAAGGAGAATTCTACCGACCATTCATTACCAAAAAATCCATTCAATTACGTGAAAAACTCATTTTAGATTTTTGGAAAAACTATTCTAACAAATAAAAGAAAAAGCTATGATAATTTCAATTCATAACTTTTATTTTGGATTCTTTTTTGAATAATTGATATAATGAGGTTTTTCTTTGTTTTCTTTATCATATTCTTCAATACCAATCTCTCTTATTTGTTTATTTCCATTTAACCATTTCTCTATCGTTGTCTTTTTATAAATCGTATCATTTACTTTCTCACATGGAAATTCACCACACTCTGCACAAAAATCAACTTGATGTTTTTTAACACACTCTGGAATCAAACAATTTTTTATACTGCACCCTACTGCTCTACCATCTCTACATCCTCCACACTTAGGATTCGCATACTTCTTTAACTTTTTTTGAAACGTTTTAAACTCCTCTAATTTATGTCGATACTCTTTTTTTAGGTTTTTATCTAAAAATTCTTCATGACCTTCTAAATAATGAAGTAACTTCTTCGCATGATAACTGATTTCCCCATATTGACATCCTGTACAAGTAGAACAAAACATAGAACAAGGTGCTATCCTTTTTAGAATCTCTTCACTTGTTTTTTCTCTTAGCATCATTATCTCCTTTTACTAAATTCATTGATATATTATATTAATGAAATTCTTTTTTTGCATATACTATATCTCCAAATCTTCTTCTTTTTCATTCTCTAAATCAAGACCATCAACGCAATTATCATTAATCCATTCTTTTAAATCTGTTATGTCATTTGTTTCATAATAATATATAAGTTTAGTATAATATTCACCGATTTTATCAACAGGAACTGAAATAATTCCCTGCCCATGTTTTATCATTTCCTTATTAGCAACTAAATTTGCTACTCTTTTATTACCATCTAAAAACATTTGACTTCTTTGAATCCAACAAAAAATACTAATACATCTCTCCAATTCGTTTGGAATCAACAATAATTCTTTTAATTCCTGTTCATAATCACACTCACTAGGTAATTTAGGTTGCCAAGAAGTTCCTGTTATTCCAACCCCTTTATCTCTAAATTCGCCAAGAGGAAGTACATTTTGACCTTTACAGATTTGGAAATGTATTTTTTTTATATAATCAATGGTTAATTCATCATCTATTGTATTTAAAATAAATTCCCAACTATCTTTTAATCCTTTTAATTTCAACATATCATCTACCGATATATTACCTGTATTCACATTATTCATAAAAGCATATGTATCAGCAAAAGTAACTGCAATACCCTCTAAATTAGCACTTTTATATATATTATCTACTAGTTTTCTTTTAGCAAAAAATATATTATCTTCTTTTGACATTTTAAACTTATTTTCCATATATGAAATTCCTTCTTTTATATTTGTTATACTTATCATAATATACGACATACATCGTATTAAGAATTTTTATAGAATTTATTTACTTTTTATAGGATTATTATCATTATTTATAACTTCAATACATTTAAGTAGAATTTTTTTGTTTTAATCTATTTATTAATTCATCTAATAGTCGTGTTTGTAACTGTTCTAAATCTACTAGAAATCTTGAAAGTTTATGTTCTTGTCTTCGTTTTCTAATACATAGCATTATCTTCTTTTTTCTTAAATTTTATTTGCTCTTGTCCCATAAAATTCTAACCCTTTTTATTTTTCTAATTCTATATCATCATTATATTCTATACCATATTCTTTCATTTTTTCTAATTCTACTAATTGTAATTCCTTAATCATTTCTGCAAATCCGACAAAATCATCATTTTGTAAATACTCAAAATATTCAATTCTTCTGTCTTCTGGAATAACAATTGGTATTTCATCATTTGCTAATAATTGATGATTTATCAATACTCGCCCTGTTCGTCCATTTCCATCCTCAAAAGGATGAATATGCTCAAACTGTATATGGAAATTGGCAATATTCTCTAATGTAGATAAATCATTATGTTCATATTGATACAGCAACTCACTCATTTGAGATGGAACAAATTCTGGTTTTGGAGGTACAAAATCGGCACCTTTAATAAATACTGGTACTTTTCTATATCTATCTATTTCTTTAATATTCTTATTTACATATTTTCCAATTTTAATGATAAAACCATTATCAAGTTTATTAATATTTTCAAGTGAAGTTGTAAGAGCATATTTCAAATTTATAGCTTCATATAACTCTCGTGGTTTTACATTTTTTAATGGTAGTGAATCATCTACAAATACTATAGAGTAAGTTTCTGCATATGATAGAGTATTGCCTTCAATAGCATTAGAACTTTTTATGCTTCTAGTAATAAAATTTTCATAGTAATTCTGATTTTTAATAGCCTTAATAAATTTATTCATAACATTACTCATCTCCCTCTTAATTGTCTATATTATATCATATGTTCAGAATAAGGACAAAAATAATTTTGTCCTTAAGGGCATAAAAATATTTAGTGGATATTAGGAAAAGAAATAAAAGATGCTTTTTTTGGTTTACTAAAATCAAGGGTTTGAATTTCATAACCATTATCTTTAAATATTTTTGAAGCTTCCTCTAACATTTTTTTATGATTTGTCGTTACAAACACGCTTTCTTTATTTGCTAACTTTGAACGAAGAAAATCGACTTTTAAGTCCTTTCTTAATTCTTTTCCTGACTTAGGTGCAAATAATAAACCTAACACTGCTCCTACGGTAGCACCTAATACAAATTTTCCTACTCCTCTTTTATTCCTAGTTAGCTTTTTTTGATACAATCATTCAAAAATAATTGACTCACTATCTGTAATAAGTATTGCTTGATTATCTGTTAAATTAACAACCTCTTCATTTAAGATTCTTCCATTTTTTGAGCCTTTTTCACAATGGACATTGATAGAATTCTTGATAAAGTTTAATCCCGTTTTATATTTTCCAGAAGTTGCTACACTTCCAGCACTGACACCAAGATAAACGCCTCCCTCTTCTAGGTACTGGTCCACCACTTTTTGAAATCCAATTTCATCTATCCGTTCTACTAAATAAGAAGTATTTCCGCCACATACATAAAATGCATCCTGTTTTTTTAATTCCTGTATACCAATTAATTGGTGCATATCATATACCGTAATATTTTCCATTGGAATTCCAACATTCAGTAAATCATCTAAACATTTTGGTAGCACTTGGATAGCTTCTGGTTCTACTGCAGCCGTTGTAATAAATAAAACTCTAATTTCTTTTGCTTTTTTCCCTATTAATTCCATAAATTTCTTCTCAACCACTTTATTTTCTAATCCTGCACTTGTTAATAATATTTTTTTCATAGCATTCTCCTATTCTGAGATATCATCGATATTTAATATTCCCATTTTTTTACATTCTTTTTTAACTTTTTCTTTTTCTATTTTGTTACCAATTTCATAGCTTAATATTTTATGGTTAAATACAATATATTTCGTGTTTCCTTGTTTAAAATCTGCATACCAATTACCTCCCAAACTTTCATCACTAATCATCACTTTTGATAACTTAGTTGGCAAGTCAAAATCTGAGGAAGTAAAGTAAAGAGCTGTCCAATATTTTGGAATTGTTTCCGTTTGCCATAACTCTACTTTATTCACTTGCAAACTATCTAATATCCTTTCATCTGTAATACTTTCTTTTATTAATAGCCCTTCAAAATAACCATTCTTCTTTTTTTCTTTTATTACATGACAACTATGATTCTCTATCTTGGCATCAAGCTCAAATTGCTCTTTTACTAATACATCAACTGTAGTATGAAAAATTTCACTTAAAAGAATTATTTTTTCTACTTCTGGGAAAGTAAGATTAGACTCCCATTTAGAAATCGCTTGTCTACTAACATTGCAGATATTTGCTAAATCTTCCTGGGAATAGCCATTCCTTTTCCTTAAAATTTGTATTTTTTCTGAAAACTTCATATAACCTCCTTCTTTTTAATTTTAAAACAAATTCACTTGTTTTTCTACTAACCAGTCGTTAACTTTTAGCAACTTGTTGTTGCTGAATTACACTTTACTTTTTTATCTACATTTTATATAATATATAGAAAAAAGAAAGTAGGAATATTGTGAAGTTTTCTCCTAAAGTAATTGAAATCATAAAAAATTAGATAACCAAAATCAATATCAAGAAGAAAATGATAAAATCGAATATTTAGAAAAACAGGAAGCAAAATTATTAGTGAGAACATATGCTTATTCTTTATTAAAAAACTTATTTATTGAAATTGAGTTATCGGCAAAAGGAAATGCTTATTCTATGCTTCAAAATAAAAATTTAAATGGATTTTGTTGGAACACAACTTCATCCATCATCCCCTTTTTCAAAGATGAGGATGAAATTCTTCGAGGAGTCATCCATCCAAGTACCACATGTGAAATAGAACATGCATGGATTCGATTCTCTTTTCTTCAAAGTGAGTATGTTTTTGATCCTGCACTTAATATCATAGTGCCGAAAGAGTTATACGATGATACTTTTCAAACAGAAATTAATGGATCTGTTTGTTCCAAAAAAGTAAGAGATACTTATATCGAAATACTAAGCCAGCATAATTTTTGGAAAAAAGAATATCAAGAGATGCCAATTGGAGATATTTGCTCACCATTTTACTTAGATACCTTATCTGCTAAAGGTTTGGTAACAAAAAGTTAAAAGACTTTCTGTATACTATGATAGACGTTGGTAGTACCTGTATTTATCTAAAAAACTATTTTAAATCGTTTATTACTCCATTTATTAAATTTAAATCCGATGGAATTACCCAATCTACATTGGCAATTCGAAATAACACTAATGGAATAATCGCTCCACTTCTTGCTCCATCCATCCACTTTGGATTAGCAGGCATTAAATTATATAGCTCTTCCATAGTCATCTCATAAAATACTTTTTCTGTCCCTTTTACATAATCTTCTAAACTTAACATATAGTGATGAATACCATCTTGAAATAAAGTGTTTTCTACTAAATGAAAACCTGTTAATAATTCAAAACGCTCTTCTCCACCAGTAAAAATGGCACAATCATAGTCCTCATCTAATGTAATGCTATCTAATTTGGTTTTGACAAAATTTTCCATCTCTTCTATCGTGTTACCACTATATACTTCATTTACCTTCGAAAAGTTATTTAATAAATCCGCAACACCTAATTTTAAATTTTTGGTATCGGTTATTTTCTTTCCTACAAAAGTAACTAATTCGGTTGTCTTTCCACCCATATTAATAATTAACACTTTTTTATCCCCATAATCATTTTCCATCGCTTTTGCTAGATAATAATTTTCAATACCATGACTTATAATATTAAAATGTAAATCAAGTTTATCATTAAATATCTTTAACATTTCAATCTTTTTTTCTTTAACTAAATTTCTAAAAATACCCGTAACATATATATTGGTATTCTCATACATTAAGCCATATCTCTCTTTTAAATCGGTAAAATATTTTAAAAGTTCTTCCATATTGGCTTCACTTATACCCTTTTCCGCATCAAAATCATTTTTAAAATAAATAGAATGTTCTTCTAATAAAGTCAAAGTTGAATCATCTTTATACACTTTTATTGTCGAAGAACCTAAATCAATGTAATACTGTATCATAAATACCTCCTAACCTCATTTTATCACTAATAATTGCAAAAAAAAAGAGTAATATTTTCTCTCTTTAACGTAAACTTATCGCTGGATTATTTCCATTACTTACATTTTGAATCTGACGATTTTGAAAAACATTATTGCCAAGCTGAGAATTAATCATCTCTTCCATTTGATTCATTGCATTTCTAAGAATATCAATCTTCTCTTCCGTCAATTTATTTGCCAATGCTATTTTATCAATCGTAACTTGAATCCTATTGATTTCTGATTCTAATTTTTCTTCTTCGCTCATTTCCTTTTCAACTTCCTCAGTAAGTTTATCTATATTCATACCTAAATTGGCTATAAAACATTGATGAAAGATGAGGTCATTAGTCATTGTGAAAAAACACATTATCACGGAATACATTATAATTGGCAGTGTTACAACAAGCCCCAATAATGTGCAAACTATAATACCAATCGCCAGTGATG
>CANRVM010000021.1 GCA_947643295.1 uncultured Mycoplasmatota bacterium | reverse complement strand
TAGAAAATAATTTCTAAATATCAGTTTTATTTTGGTCTACTTTTTCAGCAGACTCAGAAATAATTACTTCTTTTTGATTATAAAAAAATATCTAATAATAAAAACTAAAGTTTTACAAATAAATCTCGTATAAGTTTAAAAATTATTTGTATACTATAATTAGGTAAATCATAAATATAAGTAAGGAGAAAATATGAAAATAATTTCAATCATACTTGGCTTTCTACTCATGGTGGTTGGTTTTTCTTATTGTATAATGTATATTAATTTATTTAGTTTTGATTATACCATAGGAGAATATTTTTCTTATATAAAAACAAGATATGAGTGTTGGTTTTTAATAATAGGATTTTTACTTACTACGATTGCTTTATTTAAAAAGGAGAGAAAACATGTTAAACGTATATGATATTTTATTAAATTTATTAGATGGAGATAGAGTATATGAATTTTTTGAATGGAGTAATAAGGATGATATTGAGCATATCAAAAAAATACCAATTATAAAAGTTAAGACAGAATGTTTAGAGGATATGATTAACCATCAAATTACTGTCGATAAAGAGTTTTTAAAAAGCATTTATAAAAGATGTGATGTATATACGAATGATAAAGTGAGTGTGATTGACTATGCAGCGCTATTTACTGACGGTTTTAAAGTATTAGGTGCAGAATTTTCAAAGGATGGGAAATTGCTCTATAGAAGCTTTTTATTATTAGATGAAGAAGAGGAGATATTAGAAATAGGAGAAGAATTAAAAGTAACTAATATAGCCTATAAAAAGGTAGGAATGAATAAAAAAGTTCATTTTCTAACGAGAGAAGAAGAATATCATCAAAACTATTTGGTAAAAGAATTAAATTATGCTTATAAGAAGAAGATGACAGAAAAAATAAATTATCTTTATGAGGAAATATTTCCAACTTCTTCTAAAAGCTTTGAAGAGAAATATCACTTATTAATGGATGATATTGAACGAAATTTTAGTGATAAACATAATGAATTATTTAAAATATTAAAATTAACTCACAAAAAAAATAAAACAGCATCCAATTAAAAAGAAATAGACTAGTAATCTATTTCCATAGCGTGTTTTATTTTTTTCATATTTTCTTTTGCAACTTCTTTAGCAGTGTTTGTTCCATCTTCTATGATTTTTTTGACTTCTTCGTCATGTTCTTCATAGTATTTTCTTTTTTTTCGAATTGGTTCTAGTAATCTTTTTAGATTTTTTATTAATTCTTGTTTACAAGCAACACAACCACGTTCTCCATTTTTACACTCTTTGCACACATTTTCTAAATCTTTTTTTTCAGTTACAATTTTATGATAGTAGTAGACCATACAAATATCAGGATTAGCTGGATCGTCTTTCTTTATTTTTTTTGAATCTGTAACAGCAGACATCACCTTCTTTTGTATTGTTTCATCATTATCCACTAGAAAGATAGCATTACCAAGACTTTTTCCCATTTTCTCATTTCCGTCAAGTCCTTTTAATCTTTTTTCATTACTTAAAACAGGACTAGGTTCTTTTAATGTATCGCCATAAATAGAATTAAACTTTCTAACAATCTCTCTACATTGTTCTAAAAGAGGTAGTTGATCTTCACCAACAGGAACTACTTCACCAGAAAAACAAGTAATGTCGGCTGCTTGAGATACTGGATATCCTAAAAAACCATAAGTAATACTTTCTCCATTGTTACCAAATAATTCTTTCTTTTGCGCAACTTCATTTTTAACTGTAGGATTTCGGAATAATCGTGATACCGTCACTAAATTTGAATAGAATACTGTTAGTTCTGCAATCTCTGGTATTTTCGATTGAATAAAAATATGAACTTTATTAGGATTAATTCCAACGGATAATAAATCTAGTACTAATTCTTTTATATTTTGTCTTACTTTAAGAGGATTATTAAAATTATCAGTGAGAGCTTGAACATCCGCTATTTCTAAGAAAAAGTTGTATTCTTCTTGCATTTTTTTCCAATTATTACAAGCTCCAAATAAATGACCTAAATGTAGATTTCCAGTAGGTCTAATTCCCGTTAATATTGTTTTTGACATAAAATCCCTCCTTGATTCATTATAGCACATTACAAAAATACTTGCAAAACAAAGCAATTTTTGGTATAATATAGGAAATTTGAGGGGGCTTCGGTTATGGGTGCATATCAAGCATTAAAAGAATTAATAGATTATAAGAGTAAGTCGATGCAAGAAATTATCTATGATAATTATTATTTTAAATGTGGGGAAAGAATGTTAGCTCAACAAGAATATGATATAAGCAGTGAAGAAAGTAGTGTATTACATGAGCTATATTTTCTTTATAGAATGAAATTAAATAATACAACAGATATAGTAGAAATGAAAGATATTTTTACAAAACAAAGAAGTATAAAATTCCAAAGAGATTTTTATACAAAATTATTTATTTATGATAAAATTAGCCAAATAGAAAAAGAAAATGGCATTGATGTTGGAATCTCTTCTATGATTTATTATGATTATGTTGTTGAATTAAATACAACTACTAATATAGAAGGAGAACAATCACCCAAAAGGGCGATGGATATATTTCAAGATTTTGCTAGAGAAGAATTAAAACAAGATAAAGAATTCTTAAATACAATTAATACCTTTTGTGACAATAAAATAGAAATGATTTTTTCAGGTAGTGAAGAAGATATATCACCAATTTCTTTCTTATGCCCAACAGAGAAAATAGAAGGAAATCCTGTAGAAGAAACAGAAGCAATTATTATTGATTTTTGTAAGATAAAAAGAGATCATAAAAAGAATTAATAACCATCTTTTTCTTTTTTTATATTTAGTAATAAGATAAGAATATTTGGGATATACTAAAAGTAGATATTGACAAATAGAATAAATATCCTTATAATTTATGTATCGACTGTGAAGGAGAAAAGTAAACTAGTAAAAGTCGAAGCGAGTTAGGAATTGGTGAAAGCCTAACGATGGATACTTTTTGAAAGAACACTCTGGAGTTGCTTACCGAACCCATTAGTAGGCTAAGCCGGTAGTATACCGTTAACAATACTATATTTCATAGAATGAAGCGATTATAAGAACTTTATAATAAATTGGGTGGTACCGCGGAACACTAGTTTTCGTCCCTTTGTGGAGGAACTAGTGTTTTTTTGTTAGGAGGATAATAGATGATTGAAAAAGAAAAACTTAGAAGTTTTGCTCATAAGTTAATGTTTGATATGAAAGAAGAAGAATATGAAACTCTTCAAAAAGAATTCCAAGTTATTTTAAATCAAATGGAAAAAATTGGTAATATTCCTAATATAAAGAATATTAAACCAATGACATTTCCCTTCCGACTTGATAAAAAGAGAAAGCTTAGAGAAGATGAAATTGGAGATTATTTAACAGTTGGAGAAGTATTAGAAAATGCAAAACATCAAGTAAATGATCAAGTAAAAGTTCCAAAGGTGGTGGAATAAAATGATAAGAGAATTACATGAAAAATTAGAAAAAGAAGAAGTAACAAAAGAAGAGTTATTTGAAGAAGCTAAAACTCTTGCAGAAAAATATCAAGGAGAGTATAACTCTTTTGTGACTATCTTAGACGAAGCAAAATCCAAAAGACGTGCCGATTCCATTTTAAAAGGGATTCCTTATGCCTTAAAGGACAATATTTCTACATCGGGTATTTTAACAACTGCTTCTTCTAATATTTTAAAAGATTATGTTCCTGTATATGATGCTACAGTCTATCAAAAGTTAAAAAACTCAGGAGCAGTACTACTTGGGAAAACAGTATTAGATGAACTTGCGATGGGAGGTACTGGTACAACAGCAAATACAGGTGTTGTAAGAAATCCTTGGAATAAAGAACATCTAATTGGAGGAAGCTCTGCGGGAAGCGCTTCTGCAGTAGCATTAGGTATCGTTCCCTTTGCGATTGGTTCTGATACTGGAGACTCCATCAGAAAGCCAGCTTCTTTTGGAGGAGTAGTAGGATTTAAACCTACGTATGGAAGAATATCTCGTTATGGTTTGTTTGCTTTTGCTTCAAGCTTAGATCATGTTGGTGTATTTGCAAGAAGTGTTGAGGATGTTGCCATTGTAACCGATATCATAAAAGGTCAAGATTCTAAGGATATGACATCCTTAGAAAATGATGGAAAGATTTATGCCGAGGAAATCCAAAAAGACATAAAAGGAAAAAAACTATTTTATATTAAAGAAATCTGTGATTTAGAAATGTATCCTGATAAAACAGAAAAGTTAGAAAAAACAATGAATGAATTTCACAAGTTACTTGAAAAATGTAGAGAAGAAGGATTTATCATAGAAGAAGTTAGTTTTGATAAAAAACTATTAGAAGCTATCTATCCTACTTATATGGCAATTAGTTGTGCGGAAGCTACTAGTAATAACGCCAATCTAACAGGTATTCAATTTGGTCCAAGAGGTAGTGGAGAAAATATAGAAGAAATTATGTTCCATGCAAGGACAGAAGGATTTTCTGAATTAATTAAAAGACGTTTTGTGTTAGGAAGCTATATCTTACAAAAAGAAAATCAAGAAAAGTTATACTTAAATGCTTGTCGTATCAGAAGATTAATCGTAGAAAAGATGAACGAGTTATTCGAGGAGTATGATGGTATGATTTTGCCAGCTAGTGGAGGAGGAGCACCGAAATTTAAGGAATCCTCTGAACAAGTATCAGATAGTCATTACATCTTAGAAAATCATTTAGTAATTGGTAACTTTGGAGGTTTCCCATCGATTAGCATTCCTTACTGTTTCGATGATGAAAAAATGCCAGTGGGTGTTAATATCACAGGACGTGCAATGGAAGATGATGTCGTTCTTAATATGGCCAACAAAATTGAAGCATTAACAGGGTTAAAAGGAATCAAGGCAGGTGAAGAAAATGTATAAAGTTGTGATTGGATTAGAAGTTCATTGTGAATTAGAGACAAAATCGAAAAATTTTTCTGCTTCTCCCAATGAATTTACGGAAACACCCAATATTAATGTTTCTACCGTTGACTTAGGTCTTCCAGGTATCTTGCCTGTTCCTAACAAAGAGGCAGTAAAAAAAGCATTAAAAACTGCAATGGCTCTTCATTGTACCAATCCAGATGAGGTGATTTTTGATCGTAAAAACTATTTTTATCCAGATCTTCCAAAAGGATATCAAATAACACAGATTACAAAACCAATGGGAAGAAATGGTTATTTAGATATTTTGGTAAAGGGAAATAAAAAAAGAATTTTGATTCATCAATTACATTTAGAAGAAGATACAGCTTCACTAGAACACTTTAGTAATTACTCTTTAATTGATTATAACAGGAGTGGAGTTCCTCTAATCGAGATTGTAACAGAACCTTGTATTGAAAGTGCTGATGAAGCAGTTATATTCTTAGAGGATTTAAGAGATGTCTTTTTGTTCTTAGGTGTTAGTGAGGCAAAGAGTAATTATGGTCAAATGCGATGTGATGTTAATATTTCTCTAATGAAAGATACGGATACTGAACTTGGTACCAAAGTAGAGATGAAAAATATCAATGCTTTCACGAGTGTAAGAGATGCGATTGAGTATGAAATTAAAAGACAAACTGAACTTCTTGAAAAAGGAGAAAAAATTGTACAGGAAACTCGTCGTATCGCAGAAGATGGAAAAACGTATTCAATGAGAGAGAAAGTAGATGCAGTTGATTATAAATACTTCGTGGAACCAAATATTCCACCAGTACCATTAACAGAAGAATTTTATGAAGAGTTACGAGGCGAAATTCCAGAACTAAAATTAGAGCGATATGAAAAATATATGAGTGAATATGGTTTATCGGATTATGATGCAGGAGTGTTATCTAGTAAAAAGAATATTAGTGATTATTTTGAAGAAGTTTTATCTTATGGTTCTGATGTTTCTCTTACTGTAAATTTTGTAACATCTGCTATTCTTTCTACGGTTAAGAAGTTAGAAGTTAGTATCAATGAATTATTTATTACCCCCAAGATGTTAAGTGGTGTGATTGATAAAGTGAAAAACAAGGATATTTCTTTAGATCATGGGAAAAAGATTTTATATCAAGCAATTGAAAAAGAAATAGATCCAAACGAGTTAATTAATAAACAAAATCTACATCAAATTAATGATAAAGAGGAATTACTAACCTTAATTTGTGAAGTAATGGATGATAATCTAGAACAGGTAAGACAATATGTAGAAGAAGGAAATACGTATGTTTATAACTTCTTTATTGGAAAGGTTATGCAAAAGTCAAATAGACAAGCAAACCCAAATATGTCGTTAGAAATTATAAAGGAAGAATTAGAGAGGAGAAAAAACAATGGCTAACAAATATAGGACTCATAAGTGTTATGAGTTATCAGAAAAAGAAATTGATAGAGAAGTTAAGATTGCTGGTTTTGTAGAAAATATTAGAGATCATGGAGGCGTTATTTTTGTTGATATCCGTGATGATAGTGGAGTTTTACAAATTGTTAGTAATGATGATACCATCTTTTATGGAATTACAAGAGAATCTAGTATTACCGTTTCTGGTACTATTAGTAAATGAATTAGAGGTACTTGGTAATAGTTCTAATGTTTTACCATTTGAAGTGATGACTTCTCATGAAGTTTCAGAGGAAGTAAGGTTGAAATATCGTTATCTTGATTTAAGAAATCCAAAAGTAAAACAAAATATTATTTTTAGAACACAAGTAATTGATTTTTTAAGAGAGATTATGAAAAAAGAAAATTTTTTAGAATTACAAACCCCAATTTTAACGGCATCATCACCAGAAGGAGCAAGAGATTTTATTGTTCCATCTCGTAAATATCATGGTAAGTTTTATGCTCTTCCTCAAGCTCCACAACAATTTAAACAATTATTAATGTGTGGTGGATTTGATAAATATTTTCAAATTGCACCATGTTTTCGAGATGAAGATGCAAGAAGTGATAGAGTTTATGGAGAATTTTATCAGTTAGATTTTGAAATGTCTTTTGTAGAAGAAGAAGATGTGTTAAAAATCGGTGAAAAGGTGTTCTATGAAACCTTTCAAAAATTTGGGAATGGTAAAAAAATATCCGATGCACCTTTTCCACGTTTAAGTTATAAAGAGTCTATGGAAAGATTTGGTACGGATAAACCAGATTTAAGAAATCCATTAGAACTAGTTGATTTAACAGAAGTATTTGAAGAAACTACTTTCAAACCATTTAAAAAGGTAACTGTTAAAGGTATTGTAGTAAAGAATATTGCCACAAAATCAAATTCTTGGTTTAATGAATTAGTAGATTATGCTTCTAGTATAGGTATGCCAGGAATTGGATATTTTAAAGTAAATGAGGATATGTCTTTTGCAGGTCCTATCGATAAATTTCTATCAGAAGATGAAAGGGAAGATTTAATTGATATTGGAAATTTAAAACCAGGTAGTGTCATTTTCTTTATTGCAGATCGAAATAATGCCTATAAATATGCAGGCTTAATTCGTGATGAGTTAGGACGTAAACTTGGTTTAATTGATAAGGATGAATTTAAGTTTTGCATTGTAAAGGATTTCCCAATGTATGAATGGAGTGAAGAAGAAGAGAAGTATATCTTTACTCATAATCCATTTAGTATGCCACAAGGTGGAATGGAAAGCCTAGATGCCAAAAAACCAGAAGAAGTGTTAGCTTATCAATTTGATTTCGTATGTAATGGAATCGAACTTGCCAGTGGTGCGGTTAGAAATCATGATTTAGAGATTATGAAAAAGGCTTTTTCTATTGCAGGATATAAAGAAGAAGAAATAGAAAAGAGATTCAAAGCATTATATGAAGCCTTTAAATATGGGGCACCACCTCATGCAGGAATGGCCCCAGGAATTGACCGTATGTTAATGCTCTTACTAGGAGAGGAAAATATTCGTGAGACAATTGCTTTTCCTATGAATGCTAGTGGTTCAGATGCTTTAATGGAATCTCCTTCTGAAATTAGTGAGTTACAATTAAGAGAAGCACATATTAAAATTCGTTAAAAAGACAAGTTTTGTCTTTTTTTTGTTGTTTTATCTGATAAGCATTATTGGTTGTTAATAGTAAATTATTCATCTTTTCGTTTCCTTTCCATTAAAATTGTGGTATTATAAAAATAATAGGAGTGATGATATGAGTGATTCAAATAGAACGAATTTAACCATTATTATTGTATTATGTGCAGTTGTTGTTATTGTAGGAGGCTATTTTACCATTAATCATTTCTTTGATAAGAAAATAGAAAAGAACTCCATAGAAGAAGTTGATGAAAAAAAGGATACTAACGTAGATAAGAAAGAAAAGTATGATAGTTATAAAATAGGGGATTATGTTACTTTAAAGAATAATAGCACTTGGAATGTCATAGCAAAATCAGATAGTGAAGAGAGTAAAGTTCTTTTATTGATGGAAGATCAATTAGATGATTTGATAGATTACCGAGAAGCTAGTGATTATGTAAGGAATACTTTTGCAAGTAATTTTGCCCAATCGTTAGGAATAGGAGCAGATGAAGTGAATGCTAGATTATTATCGATAGATGATATTCAAACGATTACTGGCATTTTGAACTTAGCTCCAGGAGTAACTATAGAAGATTCGAATAGAACTTTTCTATATCGTAGTTCAACTTTAACAGAGGAAGTAGAAGGGGATACTCCTATCTTAGTTTGTGAAAAAACTAGTAATGATTCAGCTAAAATATGCATGGGAACAGGTGCTAATGCTTGGAGCGTTAGACCAGTGATTGAAATCTCTAAAAAATATGTGAAATAGAAAGATGGACTTTATTAGTATAATTTTCTTTTATAGGTAATCGTTCGTTAAATACAGGGAATTTTTATTCGATTATTGTAACAACAAGAGAAATAGTAGGTAACAGTAAATACGATAATATGATTAACAAGTAATTACAGAACGTTTGACATGTAAATATAGATATGTTAGAATAAGTATCATTAAATGAAGGAGAGAAAATAATATGTTAAGTATAAGACTAAGAAACCCTGATATTATTTTAACACCAATTAATGATGAAGAAAAAAAACAATTAGAAAGTGGCTTTATGGGTGATGAAAGTATCTATGTGTTATATAGACTACCAGATTCTGAACAAATTCATATTGGTATGATGTCATCTTCCATGAGAAAGTATTGTTCATCTATAGCAAACATTTGGAATTTAGACAGAGCAATTTCAATGGCTTTTTTCTATAATGGATGTCAAGAGCTAGAAAATAATGCTTCTCAAATAACAGATAGACCAGTTTATAGAATTAGACCTACTGATGATAGAATGGTATTTGGATATAATGTATTAAATGCAACATTAGAAAATGGGTTAGGAATACCACTTGAAAACGTTGTTGATGGTAAGTATAATTTAAATGTAGAAACACCATCTGTAATAAAAAAATCAAGATAAGTAGAAAGTGACATTTATATTGCCACTTTTTCTTTTTTCTCTAAAATGTATTTAGTAATTGACTGCTATATTTTGCAAGGATTGTGAAAAGATTAAGTTGTTTCTTACATATAAACTAAATAGTGATAAGTGATTAATATGTTTACTTATCTTTAACCTGACTTGTCTTTAAAATTTATTTACAAATTATGGAAATGTGTTTATAATGAAATTAGTTATAGGAAGATAAAAATAAGTAGATAAAAAGTAGGCTAGTAAAGATACTTTTAGATTTCTTTTAGGGAGTAAAATATGAAGAAGAAGTATTTATGGTTATTGGTTGGGATTTTTTTGATTCCTGACAATGTATTTGCAACATCTGGATGGCTTAGCAAAGGAAGTATTACAAGTTGTAATGGACAGTATTATGGTTCACATGGAGATGGGCATTGGCATATTGCTGAACAAAGAAATAATCGTTGGTATGCGATTGGAGAACCATTAGGAGGTAATCCGTGTGGTGGGAATTCTTATGTAGCCCCATCCAATAGTACTACAAATAATAATAACAATAATTCGAGTTCTTATGGTAATTCAAACAACGCAGAATCTTATCAAAATGCTAATAATTCTAGTAGTAATAAATCAAATATGGTGGTACCAGTACCTCCAATTATTGAGCAAAAAAGTTCGGATACCTCCTTAAAAGAAATAAAAATAGAAGATAATTTTATTACGATAAGTGAATCTCTATCATATAAGACCAAAAAAGAAAAATTAAAAATAGAAGTGGTCGCTAATGATAGTAAGGCAAATTTAGAATATGAAGCAGAAAAAGAATTAGGGATAGGGTTAAATGTATATCCTATAAAAGTTACTGCTGAAAATGGAGATGTTAAGAATTATAATATCAATATTACGAGATTAGCACTTAGTGCTAATAAAGAATTCAAATTATTCTACCATGAAGAAGAATTAACTAAAAATACAGTTAGCAAAACGATAGAGGATATAAATGTAGAAAATGATATTACTAGGATTGCTTTAAAATATAAATTAAGTGATACAAAAGCAAAAATAACCATTACAGGAAATGACAAATTAAAAGTAGGAAATAATAAAATTAAAATAACGATAGTTGCAGAAAATCAATCAAAAGATACTTATACACTTACTATTCATAGAAATAGCAAAGTAGAAGATATAGTAGAAACACTTCTCTCTTTTATTATAATTATTTTGGTTTTTGTTTTTCCTGTAAGAGCTATTAATCGGAAGAGAAAGAAAAATTACAACATCACTTAGAAAATAGAGAGTAATAACTATAAAAATAAAAGAAGACTTTTGCCTTCTTTTAATAATATATGAAACTTTTACATTTCTTTATCGAAATTATTTAAAAATTGATTAATATTAGTTAATCCTTGACTGATGTTATCCATAATATTATTAGATGAATTAGTATTTTCTGAGTCTTTTTTTAAATTCTTTTGATAGTATTCAAATAGTTCTTTAAATCGATTGTAATGAACAACTTCCCTTTGTCTTAACCAAAGTAGGGGGCCAATTACATCAGGATCTGTTGTTAAATCAATTAAGTTTTCATAAACAGCTCTTGCTTTTTGTTCTGCTGCCATATCTTCTGAAATGTCAGCTAGAGGATCTCCTGTTGTTGCAAAGTAAGTAACCGTAAAGGGAACACCATCCGCATTGGTTGGGTATAAAGCTTTGTTGTGTTCTGCGTAATGAGGGTCAAGCCCAGCTTCTTTTATTTCTTCCATGGTGGCATCTTTCATTAATTGATAAACCATCGTAGAAATCATTTCGATATGAGCAAGTTCTTCTGTTCCAATATCGGTTAGTAAAGCTTTTCCCTTATTATCTGGCATGGTGTATCTTTGGTTTAAATAGCGAAGAGCAGCAGCAAGTTCACCGTTTGATCCGCCATATTGCGTCGTTAAAAGTTTTGCCATTCTTAAATCTTTTTTCTTAATGTTAATAGGATATTGTAATCTTTTTTGATATGCCCACATTAGTTAGCACTCCTTTCCCATGGCCATTTGTCTTCTTGCCAAGTAAAACTATTTTCCATACTATCACTTGAAATAGTTAGTGGTCCATATTTTGCCTCATAGTCCATCATTAATTTGTTTGCTCTCACTCTATAATCATTAAATAGGGTGAGCATTGTAGTATCTTCTGGATGAAGATCTAAGTATAAATTTAATTCATGAGCCGCAAAAGCATATCTAGATAATTCTAAATATAAAGCTTCTTTTTCATTTTTTGCCTGTAAGGTGGCAGGTTTATAATTTTTATATCCATCATATAAATCAATAAATAAGTTTCCTTTATTATATCCTTCTTCTGGAGTATAAAGATTTTGACTTTGATTCATAATACTAGGTGTAGTATTTCTGAAATAGTCATTTAATAGATTATTGTCATAATTATACATAATTTCCTCCTTCTTTGTAATTTATTCTTTTTAGGCAATAGTGTATGGACAAATAACTAGATACAAAAATATTAACAAAAAAAGATAGGGAAGTTTAATTTATCCCTATCGTTTCCTTTTTTTATGAAATATTAATCTTCTTTTTTCTTTTTTGTTTTCTTTGGTTTGTTGGTTTCCTTAGAAGAGTTGTCTTTTTTTTCTTCGTCATGTTCTTCTTTTTCGCTATCTTCATTGTGTTCTTCTGTTTTTGTATCTTCTTCCTGATCTTCGCTTTTCTCTTCCATTTCTTCTTTCTTTTGTTCTTTTTTCTCTTCTTTTATAGTTGCTGTAATATTTCCTTCAGCACCTTCACTAATTTGTTTTTTAACATTAGCGACAACGCCACTAATACCTAAAACAGTAAATATGACAGAAACAGCAAAATCTTTCATGATAGCAGCCATAAATTGATCATAAGCATACAATGTTTGTAAGTTTTGGAAACTTACTTCTAATCCTTCTTTTCCTAATAATAATAAAGGAATAATAAGAAGAGTAGAAACAGTCACACATAAAAGAGAAATGATAATGATGATGACTGGTAACTTATTATCAATCTTTCCTTTACAGATTTGATATCCTTTAAGAACACCTATTGCAATGATAATAGCTAGTAAAGATAGAATCATATTTCCATAAACATACATTAAAATCCATGGAACGGATGCAATAAATCCTCCAATTAATCCTCCTAGAATACCTGTTATGTATCCTCTTTTTTCATTCATAAACTATACTCACTCCTTTTTTCTCTATTATACAACATATTATGATAATAATCTATACTATATTTTAGAAAAATAAAAATAAAAAAAGACTTGCATTTTTACAATATTTATACTAAAATATAGTAGTAAGTCAGATGGCGTCATTGGTGAAGTGGTTAACACGCTAGTTTGTGGCACTAGTATGCAAGAGTTCGATTCTCTTATGGCGCCCCATATTGAATTTTACGCACACCTTTGTGCGAAAGATAAGTAAAAGTTCGTAATACTTGATATTATGGACTTTTTTCATTGTGGGAGGTGGTGAGTATATATAATGAGAATCGCATCCATAGAAATTTTAGAATTTCCTTTGTGTGTAAAAAATAAGATATTAAGAATTAAAAATATTACCCAGAAATTAATAATATTGGTTATTTATTTAGAGAAAATTGCTTTGATTTAGTAGTTAATGCTAATGATAAAAGTTTGATATTATCTAATTATAATTCAAAAGAAGATATAGATGGTTATATAAAATCATTAAGTGAATTTTAAAATCAAGCAAAATAATTTAAATATTGATTCTGTTAATTTAGAAGAACTACGTCAAAACAATAATCTATTACAAATAATTCCTAATAAAAAGCAATCTAGATTTGATTAAGAATGTTTAACATTGTTATCAATAAATACTTAAAATATGTTAAAATTGTAGTAACAGTTATTTAAGTCACAGATTGGTCAGACATGTCTGGCTAATTAGAAAGGGGCAATATTTATGCTAGAAAAAAATAATATACAAATGATTGAAGAAATTAAAAATGTAATTATTAGTAGTAGAAATAAAAT
>CANRVM010000020.1 GCA_947643295.1 uncultured Mycoplasmatota bacterium | reverse complement strand
CAAAGATTAATCATCATTATTATGCTTATAATAAAGATATCTATTTTAATATTATTTCAACAGGCTTTTTATTTAAGTTAATAAATGATGAAAAAGATAGTCAAAACTTAGATGATGATGAAGATTTTTTAGTGGAATGGGTATCTAAGGATATTGTGGATGCAGAAATCAAAGATGAGCTACATGCGAGAACCTATGAATATTCTAAAAATATAGAGAATAGCCACTTCTTAGATTTAAATGGAATGAATAAAAAAGAAGCAATTGAAACCATGACTCATTGGTTAGAAACAAATAATTGTGGAAAAGAGCAAGTAAATTATCGTATGAGAGAATGGATTTTTGCTCGTCAACGTTATTGGGGAGAACCAATGCCAGTTGTTTATTTAGAAGATGGTAGTATTCATGTTTTAGATGATGAGGAACTTCCTCTTGTTTTACCAGAACTTGAAGATTATAAAGGTCATAATGGTAAGGCTCCACTTGAAAATGCAACGGATTGGAAAGTGTATGAAAAGAATGGATTAAAAGGTGTTAGAGAAACTTCTACGATGCCTGGTTCAGCTGGATCTTCTTGGTATTTTTTGCGATATATTGATTCTGATAATGATGATGAGTTTGCAAATAAAGAATTATTAAAACATTGGATGCCAGTAGATTTATATATTGGAGGTCCTGAACATGCAGTTGGTCATTTGATGTATGCTAGAATTTGGAATCGTTATTTATATGACAAAGGATTATCTCCTGTTAAAGAGCCATTTAAAAAACTAGTCCATCAAGGAATGATTTTGGGTTCTAATGGGATTAAAATGGGAAAAAGATATCCTGAATATGTTGTAAATCCCCTAGATATTGTGAATGATTATGGAGCAGATACTTTAAGACTTTATGAAATGTTTATGGGACCATTAGAAGCTTCTAAACCATGGAGTCAACAAGGAGTAGAAGGAGCTCAAAAATTCTTAGACCGAATCTACCGACTTTATGAATCTGGAAAGATAAAAGAAGAAGAAAATCACAATTTAGAAAAAATATATCATCAAACAGTGAAAAAGGTTACAAATGATTTTGAAACACTTAACTTTAATACGGCTATTAGTCAAATGATGATTTTTATCAATGCCGTCTATAAAGAAGATGTTTTCCCAAAAGAGTATGCTTTAGGCTTTGTAAAACTTTTAAATCCAGTAGCACCTCATATTACAGAAGAATTGTGGGAGATGTTAGGGCATAAAGATACAATTGCTTTTGAATCTTGGCCAACTTATGAGGAAGAAAAAACAATAGAAGACGAGAAAGAAATAGCCGTTCAAGTCAATGGAAAAGTTCGTGCAACGATTAAAATAACAGAGAATGATTCCGAAGAAGAAATAAAAGAGAAAGCCTTACATGCTGAAAATGTAGTTAATCATACAAAAAACGGAACAATAGTAAAAATAATTGTAATTAAAGACAAAATAGTAAATATTGTAGTAAAATAGACTTATTTATTGTAAATAATTGTTATCCACAAACTTTGTGGATAAAATAATAGAGAGAGGATGCGATATCATATGCTTGGAATAGAATGGGAGAATTTTGAAAAACTAGATAATAAGGAGTATATTGTTAAAAGAAATCCTAAATTTTTATCTCACTTTAATAGAATGCGAAAAAAGAACTTTTCTACGATATTGAGTTTAAATGAAATTCAAGATTTAATTGATCAGATTACTCGTTTTTATGAATTTAAATATCCAGCGAAGATGTTGGATAATGTGGGATGGGTATCTAGAGGAGAAGATGCAGAACTTGATAGGTGTATTCAATTATCAAAATTATTGGATATGAAACAACTTCAGTATCAATTACGCCATGATCAATTAAGCTTTTTAAAATGTAGTTATGGTGGAATGATTACTTTAACAAAGAATGATTCCTATGATTTTCCCCATCGGAAGCTCATTTCTGTTGATTCCGATGGAGTCATCGATGACCTTGATATATGGGAATTAAAAAAAGACGAATTTTTAGAAGATACTGAACAAATTGAAAGTGTAGAAGATTTATATAGTATATTACAAAGAAATCCGCAGAAAATAGATTATCAAGAATTAGAGAAACGTGTTTTAAATCATAAGGATAGTATTGTATTAAGAGATGAAACTTTAAAGTTAGTAATGCTTAGTTTGTTGTATGCCAATGGAGACCTTCCATCCAAGGGTTATGCACGAGCAAAAAGCTTCATGAGATCCTTTAATAGAGAATATGACGCCAATCTAAATATGAAGCGATTAGATGAAATAATGAGAATTGATTATAAAGATTCAAAAGAAGTGAAAAGATATTTGAAGTCTAAAAAATAGTTCTTTCTTTTTTTCAACAATTTTTGTGGAAAAAATAATTTATACTTTCATTGGTGATAGAATGAAGGTAAAAATATTCGATGAAGAGAATGAAAAAGATTTAGAAGAGTCTATCAATAATTTCTTAGATGGATTAGAAAAAGAAGTAGTAGATATTAAATATCAAGTGAGTTGTGCTATGCTTGGAGAAGAACAAATTTATTGTTTTTCCGCTATGATTGTTTATTACTGAACACAATAAGCTTTCTAATAAAAACTGATTAATAGAAGATTTATTCTAATAATCAGTTTTATTATTATGATATGATAAATCTCAAATCATAGAAATTACCTTCTTTTGTTACTCCTATTAGAAACACATGCTGAATATAATTTTATAACATTTTTATCATTCAAAGTACCATCTCCTTTATTTTATTATAACAAAAAAATGCAGACACTTTTTTATTTTTAAAATTAGGATATAAAAAAATTATTTTATAAAATTATGATATAATAAATAATAGATATTATTTTACAAAAAAGGAGTAGATAAAATGAGAAAAAAAAGAGAGAAAATCAATAGAAATAAAGATGTCATGAAAAAAAATAATTTTATGCAAGGTGCTTTTATTGCTACTCTTGGAATTGTAATTACTAAAATATTAGGTATTTTATATGTGATTCCATTTTATTCTATTATTGGAGAAAAGGGTGGAGCTTTATATGGATATGCTTACTCTATTTATCTAGTTTTTATGGCAATTTCCTCAGCAGGTATTCCTCTTGCCATTAGTAAGATTATTAGTGAATATCAAACACTAGGTTATTATGATGCGAAGCAAAGGGCTTTTAAAATCGGAAAGCAAATCGCTATTACATTAGGTGTTTTATGTTTTATTATATTATTTATCTTTGCTCCACAACTCGCAGATGCAATACTTGGTGATTTAAAGGGTGGAAATACTATAGAAGATGTTACTTATGTGATTAGAATTATATCAACGGCTATTATTATAGTTCCTGTCCTTAGTATTTATCGGGGATATTTTGAAGGCCATAAGTTTATTACACCAACAGCTATTTCTCAAATTTTTGAGCAAATTGTAAGAGTTGCTGTTATTGTAATAGGTAGTTTTATGGCATTAAAAGTATTCCATCTTTCTTTAACTACTGCTGTTGGAGTAGCTGTTTTTGGCGCAACATTAGGATCTTTGGCTTCTTATTTTTATTTAATTGAAAAAAGATGGAAAAATAATAGTAAGTTTACCGAAAAAGAAATAAAAGTAGATGAACCAAAAATTAGCAACAAAACAATCTTTAGAAAGATAATGATTTATGCTTTTCCGCTTATTATGATAGATATCTTTAAATCTCTATATAATATGGTGGATACTATGACTGTTGTGAAAACGTTAGGACCTATTTATGGAACAGAAACAGCAGAAAGTATTATGAGTATTTTATCTACTTGGGGTGCAAAATTTAATATGATTATTATTTCGATATCAACAGGGATGATTGTTTCGCTAACTCCAAATTTAACTGCATCTTTAGTAGTAGGAAATATGAAAGACGTACATAAAAAAATTAATCAGAGCTTTCAAATGTTATTTTTTCTCATTCTCCCTATGACGGTAGGATTAAGTTTTTTAGCAAAACCAGCTTATATGATTTTTTATGGTCCTAGTAAATATGGTTCATCTGTTTTAACATTTTATGTATTTGTTGCTTTGATTACAGCCTTATTTACAACAGCGATTACGATTACACAAGTATTAAAATATTATAAGGTAGTCTTTATCAGTTTATTATCTGGTCTTTTATTAAAATCACTTATTAATGTTGGATTAATCCATCAATTTTATAATCTAGGCTTACCAGCATACTATGGATCTATTTTTGCATCTATTATAGGTTATGTTCTATCCTTTGTGATTTGTCTAGTAGCACTTAACAGAAAATGTGGTGTTAATTATGAAACAACAATAAAGCAAATGTTAAACTCTTTATTAGGAACTTCTATCATGGTAATTAGTTTATTTCTACTTAAGTTTATAATACCAATATCTTCTTCTACTAGATTTTTAAATATTATTATCATTTTAGTGTATGCTGTAGTTGGAATTGTAGTATATTTCTTCTATATGTATAAAACAAATTCGATTGAAGCAGTTTTCGGTAAAAAAATGATGAATAAACTTACTAGGAGAAGAAAATAACTAAAAAAATAAGTATAGTAAGTATACCTATTTTTTTAGTTTCCTGTTATTTGTTTCTGTTTTTTTGATTGTTATCTTTTTTTTGGTTAGCCGTCATTTTATGAACCTCATAAGAACCAAATGATGGATGAAATTTGTATTTTTCTTCTAATGAAGCTTTTATTTTTTTTGTTTTTTCAATTTGGGTAGATATCCTATTTCTATTTTGTTCTAATTTTTCTTCATTTTCATCTCTTTTTTCATCTAATCTTGTTTTTTCCTCTTTAACTTTATTATTAACTTCTTCAATATATTTTTTACTTTTTTCATAGCGTACTCTATCCTTACTAGTAACAAATAGTCTCGTTAAATTGTTCTTGGTACTTATTTTTTGAATAAAGTTTACTGCTTCTTGATAATCTTCAGTTGATTTTAATTCTGATTCAAATAGGCGGAGTTGCTCATTATAATCAGTATCATCTGTTTGTTTTTGTAATTCTTGATATAAGGCGTCTAACTTCTTTTGTATCTCATTTATTTTCTTTTCAATTGTTATAATGTCATCAAAATTATTTTCTTTATTTGAAGAATTACCAAAAAAGTTCTTTTTAAAGGATTCAAGGTTCACACTACCGAAAGGATTAAAAATTTGATTCATTTGGCTTTCTGCTGTTCTATAACCTTTTTGATTTGAATGATTGTTATAAGCCTGATTTCTTCTATCATTTGATGTGTTAAAAGTTTCTAAGTCATACTTCTTTCTTTTCTTATCATCTGATAGTATACTGTATGCTTCCGTTATATCTCTAAATATTTTTTCTGCATTTGGATTTTGAGGATTGTTATCGGGATGGTATTTTCTAGACTTTTCTCTATAGGCTTTTTTTATCTGTTCTTTATTTGCATTCTTAGGTACTCCTAAAACTTCATAATAATTATTATCCGTATTCATTCTTTCACCTCTATCTTGATTATGACATATATTTTTTCTATCTACAATAAATTATAAAGATATGACACTTATTTTACAGTTTTATTGATTTAACAAAAAAAAGAATAAATCACTTTTTATTCCTTATTTTTTCCTGTTTTTTCAAATATTTTTGATAATATCTTTGATCAATTACGAAATCATATTCTCCAATTAGTTCTACAGTCTTTCCGTTAAAGTTTTTATAATAATGTATTAAGTTACTTTCACTTTCTAAATTAGAATCCATTCCATAAAAGATATATTTTGTAGCACTTAGTTTTTTTGCTCTTTTTATACTCTCCCATATTAAGGTAGAGATTGGATCAAAATTTTTAAATTTATCCGTTCCTGCAATACATAGAGTTAAATATTGATTATGATAGGGAATGGCAAGAAGGGCACCTAAAGATACTTTATGGCCATACTTATATTGTAAACTGTTGATAATTTCTAATTGTTTTTGTACTTGGGCTGATAAGTCATTATCATTTAATGCATTTTCTAAACTTCTTTTGGTAACTTCAAGATACTTGTCAATATCTAATTCAACTATTATAACATCGACCATATTATAATTAGATAATACTGAAATTACATTTTTATAACCCTTTTCATTTTTTTTAAAGTAATCGATACGATTAGAACAATTTCTTAAGATACTTAAAAATTTATCAGAATTTTCTTTCTCTATTTTTGAGACTGTAATTCCTATTTTCTCATTTCTTTCAATAATGCTTTTCAAATTTGGAGATATATTTTCATATAATTCATCATTATTTTTTCCTTTTAAATCTAAAGTATATAAAAAATTAGGATTAACAATGTAATTAGAGCTTATTTTTTTATAACCAATATCTAGTAAGTTATCAACACACTTACTATTGTTCATTCCGCCAGAGATAAGTTCTCCATTTTCATCTCTTTCTTTAAACATAAGATTAGGATTTATTTTTATTAGAACACCTTTTTTTTCTTTTACAAAAGTAACTAACTCTTTTGTAAAGATATTTAACAGTTCCTGATTTCTATAGTCTATGATATATCCTCTTGGGCAGAAGAAAACTCTTTTTTTTGTTACAGTAAATTCACTCGATATTAGTAATGTTGCTGCTAAGAGTCTACCACTATCATCTAGTCCTACAAAGTAAGTATGATATCCTTCTTTTCTTTTTAGCTCTGCATATTCTTTTGTTTGGAAAAAGTTAGTAAGTGGTGATGATTTACAAAATGTTTCAAATTCTTTTTTATTTATTTGTTTTAGCCTCATGACTGACCTCCTTTTTACTTTTTAATCGGGTTATTTTTCTATATAATGGTACTAGCTTTGTAAAAACAAAGTATATAAAATGATTGGTAATATAATCAAATTCTCCAATAAACTCAATATAATCTCCGCCAAACTTTTTCTTAAATTCATGTAATCCCATTCTTTTATTATTTTTATCCAAATCTCCAATTGTTCCAAATTGATCATAAATTTTTATATTGTTATCCTTGCAGTATTTAATGTGTTCATAGTAAGTATGATAGTTGGCATAACTTTCTGTTAATACATTATGATTTCCTGCATATAATACCCAAGCTTTCTCATGATAAAGAATAATCATATGGGCATTTAAAGCAATTGTCTTTCCATATTTTTCTTTTGCTTGCTGGTATTTTTCTATTTCTTTTTTTAAATTTTCCAAAGATGTTTTATAATCTTTTAACTTTCTTTTTCCGTTTTTACTAGAAGTATTAGGATCCATTTCTTCTATTTTTTTGTTTAGTTCTTTTTCTTCTTCTTTTAAATGACTTAGCACTTCATCGAAATCGAGATATCCAATAAACAATTTTACATTATTATTTTTATTAAAAATAGAAAACAATTCTTCATAGTAGTCTTTTGAATAAGATACAAAATCTTTTCTATCTTCTGTTAGAAGCATTAAATTATAAAAAGTATCGATATCTTTTTCTGTACCAATTCTTACCTTTGTACCTAAACGAATTGCTTTTTGGATTCTTTGTTTGGTAGTTTTTGAAAAATGACTGTCGATTTCTTCTTGTGTTTTTTCCAAGTTAATTCGAAAAGTATATCTTGGTTGCATCGTTTCAAAGTTTTTAGTAAATCCTTGATGTTTAAATCCAACTTGAGATAAATTATGAAAGATAGTATCCACATTATATTCTAATTTCTGTTCTTCTCCTAAATAATTCTCTTTTCGAATGATAATAGGTGGATCTATTTTTAAGAAGATTGCTTTTTTCGTTTTTATATAATCTTTTATTTTATGAGTAAATTCAGATAATAAATCTTTATCTAAATAATCCATAATAAATCCACGAGGAGAGTAGAAATAGGAATATCCTAATGGTAATTTTTTTTGTAATAACAATGCAGTAGCAACTATTTGCTGATTCTTATTTTCTAATCCTAAATAATAGGGAGTTAATTTTTTTTTCTTTTTTGAAAATTCACCCCATATATAAGATTGAAGAAAATGTGATTTTTCTTTGTGTTCTGTTATAAATTTTTCATAATCTGTTTCTTTTAGTTCTACTAATTTCAAAGATATCACCTCATCTAATATATATATTTATTATACCACAAAGGACGAAGTTATCCATAAAAAAATAAATAAGAAGAAAATTCTTTCAAAAATCCTCTTATTTATATATTATTTTCTTTTTTGAGATGATAGTTCTAATTCCATTGGTTCATATTGGATAGACTCAAAATATTGATAAACTTCTTGTTCGAATC
Organism: uncultured Mycoplasmatota bacterium; assembly: GCA_947643295.1. The sequence continues at coordinate 5,695 of CANRVM010000020.1, read as the reverse complement.
CTTCTACCTTAGATACACTAGCCAAAGCTTGTAGCATTGGTGCTATCAAAAATAACTGTTCTCTTCTTTTTCCATTTGGTTGAAGATCTTCTAATGTTGTATTTTGTACCTCTTCTAAAAGTTCCCTGTTTTCTTTACTAATCCTTTTATATTGTTCTATATTACATCTTATAATTTTAGTTGGTTTATACAATTGATAGAAAACCTCTTTTTTAAATCTTAATAGACGAGAGGGGTCATATACATCATCTTTTATTTCAATCCATCCATGATAGGGGGTTATTTTTTAATTCTAAATCTATACAATTTCCTCTTACTAATAAAGCATCTTGAAGACAAAAGAACATATATAAACTTTCATCAAGACATTTTCCATGATTACTATGTAAGGCTGGATTTAAATATTTAACATACATGGATACAGGAATTCCTTTTACATAAGTATTTCATAAAGTTCTTTATCAAAGGAAGAAATACTACTATTTTTTATTCCTTCCTTAAATAAATAATCTAATTTTTTGAAATATTTTTCTTTTTCTGCTACCGCCAAACTTCTCCTTTATTTCTTTCAGAAATTGCTTTATATTTTATCATAAAAGACGTTTTCCAACAAGAAAAAAGAACACCACTTTTGTGTTCTAAACCATATATATGCTAGAATTGTCATTGATAGAATTATTTGGAGTACTAGATAGAGGTTTCATTTCTTTTTGTTCTAATTTACTTACTTTTTGTTCTAATCTTCTAACTTCTCTTTCTAGTCTACTAATTCTTCCTTCTAATTCTTGGTATGAATGATCGATTTGAGGCATATTATTCATATCTGGCATATATGGATAAGGCATATAATTCATAATTTACTCCTTTATTCTTTTTATTATATGCAAATAGAACTTGTTTGTGATAGAATAATGATAACAAAAAAAGGAATGGTGTTATGAGACTTAGGAATGTTAAAAATAAAAAGGAGATATTAAATAATTCAAAGTATTTAATAAAAAATCCGACTAATTATTGTGGTAAATGGAATACTTTATTTAGAAATAATAATCCAATCTATATTGAAATAGGAGTAGGAAAGGGTAAATTTATTAAGGAAAATGCCAAAAAATTTCCTCAAATTAATTTTATTGGTATTGAGAAGTTTGATAGTGTTTTAGCAAAATCATTAAATAATATAGATGAAGAGTACTCCAATTTATATTTTATACGAATGGATGCACTTGAAATAGACAAAGTCTTCTTTCATGAGATTAGTAAAATCTATTTAAACTTTTCTGATCCTTGGCCTAAAAAAAGACATCATCTAAGGAGATTAACTAGCCCTATTTTTTTAAATAAGTATGATGTTATCTTTAAGAGAAAAAAAGAAATAGCTATGAGAACAGATAATAGAGAATTATTTGAATATTCACTAGAAGAAATAAGTCAAAAAGGTTATGTATTAGAAAGTGTTTCTCTTGATTTGCATAGTAAGGAAGAAGTCTTTATTACAACGGAATATGAAGATAAGTTTGTAAGTAAGGGGATGCCTATTTATTCATTTGTTGCTACCTCATTTGTCCAAAAGAGTAAATAGTCGATTAAAATATTTTTATTTTTTAATAAATTTTGTTATAATAAAATGTAAGAGTAGGTGAAATATGAAAAAATTATGGATATTACTCGGTATGGTTTTATGTATTACAGGATGTAGTAATGCTAATTTATCAAATAGGGATATTGATCATATTGTTAATACAGTGATAAAAAGAGATATCAATATTAAAAATTCTAATTTTGATGGTTATAGTTACTATATTCCAAAGGGATTAACCTTTATTAGTAAAGATGCTTATAATGCAACATTAAAAGATAAAGACAATAATTATTTTTATTTATATGTTGATGTAGTAAGTTACTATCATCAAGTAAAGAAAACATATAAAGTAGATAAAAATTCATTTTACTCAAAAAAAATCAAATATAAAGACTATTTTGGATATTTAGAAATAAATGAAGATTCTAATGGTTATTTTGTAGAGGGAATGTATAACTATATGAAAGTGGAAGCTTTTATAAATAAAAATAGTCTTAGTGATGCGTTAACTAATATTGGTACCATGCTTTCTTCTGTTAAGTATAATAAAAATGTCTTATCTACGACAATAGGTGAAAATATTTTGGATTACAAAGAAGAGACCTATGATATATTTAATACAAAGAAGAAAACAGATGATTTCCTTGATTATGTAAAAGAATATGAAAAAATTGAAGAAGAGGAAATTGATGAGGATAACTTAAAAGTTGAAGAAGGGGAGTAGATATGCATGAAATTAATGGATAAGTTAAAGAATGCTCTTTTTGAAGAAGAATATGTTGAGGTAGAAGAAAAAATAAAAAAAGGAAAAAAAACCTCTAAAAAGGAAGCGAAGTCTCAACGTAAAGAAAATCATGTTGAAAAACCAATTGCTAAGAAAATAGTCCTTCCAGAAAAAAAAGAAGTGAAAATTACTACACATGAGGAAAAAGAAGAGCCTAAAAGAGAAGTAGAAGTGCATAAAGAAGTAGAAAATATAAAAGAAGAGGAAAAGGATTTTAAGTTTCCTATGGTCAGTGACAATGAATTTACTTATACCAAAGAAGAAAAGTTTAAGAAACCTCAGGTAGACAATATTGAATCTCCAAAGATTGGTGTCGAAGAAAGAAAACGACTGAACACAGCAATTACTAATAAGGAAAAGAAAATGAAGCCATATGGTATTAATGAGATGCCAATTAAAGAGCCAGAATATGGTGGTTATGAGAAAAAAGAAGAAAAAACATATTTCAAGCCTTCTCCAATTATATCTCCTATTTATGGTATTTTAGATAAAAACTATAAGAGAGAGGATGTAGTAACAAGAAGGGAAGTTAGACTTACAAGTACTTATGCTAGAGAAAGTTTAAATGTAGATGAAGTAAGAAATAGAGCTTATGGAGCTTTGGAAGAGGAATTGATTTTAGAAAAAAATAATAATGAACATGAGATGGAAGCTAGCAGTTTAATGGATAATGATTTATTAGATTTAAGTGAATCAAAGCCAGAAGTAAAAAAGGTTACAATGGGGGATGCAGAAGAATATTTTGAAGATTTAGGATTAGAGTATAATGTTGATTATAAGGATACTGCTAATGGAAAAAGAAATACTAGATATCAGGAGGAACAAGAAGAAGGTCCTTATATTATGAATGAGGAAGTAAATACAGATTTTAATGTAGAATCGGATAGTGATGAAAAGAAAGATAAAATTATTAGAGAAATGCAAAAAGATAGTAGTGATGATTTAGACGAAGATAATTTATTTGATTTAATTGATTCTATGTATGAAAACGATTAAAAGGAGTGATTTTTATGACTTTTGCAGAAGTTTTACCTATTATATTATATATTTTGGGTACTATATTAATGGTAATACTAATTATTTTAGGAGTACGATTGATACAAGTATTTGATAGAATAGAAGCATTACTAAATAATATAGAAGATAAGGTTAATTCATTGAATAATATATTTAATGTTATTAATAAAACTACAACAAGCATAGACTTTATTAGTGCACGTGTGGTAAATGGTGTAGTGTCAGTTTTTGATAAGATATTTAAGAGAAAAAAAAGAAAGGGTGATTATTATGAATAAAAAAGGAGCAGGAAAATTTGTATTAGGTGCTGCTGTAGGAGCTGGATTAGGTTTATTATTTGCACCTAAACCAGGAAAGGAATTAAGAAAAGACTTAAAAAATAAAATGGAAGAGTTAATTAAAAAGGCAAGAGAGATTGATCCAGGAGAATTAAAAGAAGAATTTGATAAGAAGCTTGCTGAAATAAAAAAAGAATTAGAAGACTTAGATAAAGAGAAAGTACTTAAGATTGCTAAAAAGAAGGGTGCAGAAATCAAAAAGAAAGCAGATGAACTAGTAGACTTAGCTGTCGAAAAAGGAACTCCTATATTAAAAAATGCAGCTGAAGAGGTAAGAGATAAAGCGATAGAAGTAACAAAAGATGTTTTGAAAAAATTAGAATCTATAGAAATCTAGTAAATAGTTATTAGACCTCCTATTTGGGAGGTTTTTACTTGATAAAAATTTAAAGAATAATTCTTAGAAAAGGTTATAAAAATGAAAAGTACTACATTTTTTGTTTAGGAAATATAATTGAAAAAAAATTTTTATTATGCTATACTTTCATTATAATGGAGATTGGGTGTGGTGATTATGAAGGACAAGAAACCGGGAGATAGCAAAAAATTAGTTTTATTAGCTTTTGTATTAATTTCTATTATGGCAGGAAGTTATGCATGGTTAAAGATTTCTGTAATCGGTAAAACTGAAAATATCATAAGAGCAGGTTATTTGGATTTGATTTTAGATGATGAAATTAGTAATGGTATTTTATTAAAAAATACCATACCAATGGTTGATGAAAAAGGTTTACAAACAACGGCTTATACTTTTGAATTACGAAATAGAGGTACGATTGCCTCTGACTACAGTATTTATCTATCCGATTTACCTCTAGATATGACAGAGATGAAAATGCCAGATCAATTTGTAAAATATAATTTAACGAAAAATGGAGTGGAGGTTGCTACTAATCTCCTTTCCTCTATTCGAGAGGACTCTGATCGGTTATTAGATTCAGGAACAATTTCAAAAAATCAAACGAATACTTATACTTTAAAGGTATGGATGGATAAGGATGCTGATAATAGTGCAATGGGTTCTACTTTTTATGGTAAGATAAGAGTAAGTGCCTCTCAAACGAAGAGCGGTAGTACTAGTACTCCTAAAGAGGAAAATATTGTAGGTGCTTATACTTATAATCAAGAGGCAGAATCTAGTAATTACTGTATAACAGGAGAAGAGTCAAGCTGTGTTGTGACGGATTGTTATAAAGACAAATCGAGTAATTCTTGTCCTGCGGGTACAATTGTAAAAGTTAAGGTCAATGATTTAGAAATAAAATATTTTTATGTTTTACATGATGATGGCGAGAAAATGACATTACAGCAAAGAGAGAATACTGTATATAATACAAAATGGTATGAAGTAACAAATGATAATAGCAAAGGGCCACTAACTATCCTTCCAAAGTTAGAAGAAGAAACAAAGAATTGGACGAATGTTGAAACTCAAACCTATACTATGGGAACAACAGCTTTCAATGGAACCAATGCTTTTACTGGATGTAATTATGATAATAATGGTATCCCAATATGTGAGGTAAACACTTATACATTAGATAAAAGAAGTGCAAAAGCTAGAATGATAACTGTTCAAGAAGCAGTAGCGTTAGGATGTACAGGTTCTAGCCAAAGCTGTCCAATATGGATGAATAATTATTTAAAACAATCCACACAATATGGTGGAACTGTAGATGATACTCATACAGAAAATGGTGCTACTAATAATAATGGATATTTTACTATGCAAGTATCACCTTATGTTTCTTCTAAAGCTACTGCTTATATGATAGATCAGGGAGGTTATTTGACTAATGCTACAATTTCATTAATTCATTTTGGAGCACGCGCTGTTATAGTGGTTGCAAAATAAAATGATAAAAGGTAATATTTTTGCTAATTAGTCATATAATTAGTAGGAGGTAATAATGAGTAATATTATTAATAACTACTTTTTTTATAATAGACTTCTTGCGTAACTAAAAATAGGTATTG
>CANRVM010000019.1 GCA_947643295.1 uncultured Mycoplasmatota bacterium | reverse complement strand
AAGATTTTTATATTTTTAGTTATGCTAATGACAAAGATATAAAAAGAATAATAGAGAAGAACAATTTAAAAAAAAATTAATCAAGATAATTTAAAGGGAATTATAAAAATATTAAATAGATATCGTAATGATTTATGTGAAAAAGAACAAAAGTTGTTCAATAAGACTACAAGTATTTCAAAGTTATCTACTATAGGAAATTATTATTTTTATGTACAAGATACTAAAGATAATGAAGATTATTTCATTTGTATCCTATTCCCAACAGATAAAAAAATATATTATTTTAATATAAATCATTGAATTTATTTTAAAAGATACTATATATATTTTAGCTAAATGAAAAATTTTGTCATAGAAATGAAAGAAATTTTATAAGTGATTTCAATCAATATAAATTTATTATAGTAATATATAATAAAGTAGGAAATAAAAGAAATGTTTTAAAAAGAATCCGATTACTTAATTTAAGACCCATATCAATCCACGATGATGAAGATGATGATAAGGATTTAATTTGGTTTTATATTAATGGGTTTATAAATACCAAAACCAATGAAAAAATAGAGGAAAATGATATTTTTGGTATGCCATTCATTAAATTTTGGCGTTTTACACAAAAAAAAGATAAATGGGTTTTATCGAAGATACTACAATTAAATGAATCAAATCAGATTATTTTTGAGTGAAAGTTAATAAAACAAAAAAGAAAGACATATATTTTTCTAGGTGATAACTTTGAAAAAGTATGTGTTTTTTATATGGTTAATTATTTTTTGTTTTTTTCCTCTTAATGTAGGAGCTTTAGCATTTAGTGCAAAGTCAGCCATTGTTATGGATATGGATAGTGGTAGGATTTTATATAGCAAAAATAAAGATGAAAAAAGATTGATTGCTTCTATTACTAAAATTATGACTGCAACCATTGCTCTTGAAAAAGGAAATCTAAATAAAAAGATGGAAGCAGGTGAAGAAATCCTTGAAATGTATGGAACTAGTATTTATCTAGAATATAAAGAAAAAATGAAACTAAAAGATTTACTTTATGGTTTAATTCTTAGAAGTGGTAATGATGCTGCCGTTGTTATTGCCAATAACATTTCAAAAAATGAAAAAGAATTTGTGAAATTAATGAATCAAAAAGCAAAAGAGATTGGAATGGAGAATACTACATTTTCCAATAGTCATGGGTTAGATGAAAAAACGAAAAATTATTCAACTGCTTATGACATGGCTAAACTTTCTTCTTATGCCTATAAAAACTTTAGTGAGTATCGTAAAATCTCGAAAACCAAAGAGTATGAAGTACAAACTGATAATAAAAGTTATTTATGGTATAATCGTAATAAATTATTAAACTCTTATTCCTATTGTACAGGTGGCAAAAATGGATACACGCCAAGTGCAGGAAGAACCCTTGTAACAACCGCAGAAAAAAATGGTCTTCGTCTAACAACTGTTACTTTGAGTGATCCAGATGAATATCAGACACATGAAGAATTGTATGAGCATATTTATGGAAAATATAAAAAATATAAAATTTTAGATAAAAACCATTTAAGTATTGATAAAAGTTTCTTTCCAGATGATATTTATATAAAAAAATCTTTTTCTTATCCCTTAACAGAAGAAGAAAAAGAAAATATTAAAACAACATTAAAAATAACAAAAAGTAAAGGCTATCGAAATCATTCACAGATTGGTATGATTGAAGTTTCTTTAAAAGATAAAGTAATAAAAAAAGTTCCTCTTTATGTAAAGTTAAAAAAATAATTAAGAGTTTTTTACTAATCTAAAGAAATTGATACTAGGATTATTGAAAACTCGAAAACCAATATCAGGGGAACCAATACCACTAGATATATATATTTTGGTATCGTTTACTTCATAATAGGGTTCTGCATATTTACTAGAACCTTTTTGTTTGATGATTCCTCCAATAAAAGGAAGTCTTACTTGTCCATTTAAAGAGTTCCCAGCAAGAACAAGATGTGGTTGATAATTAGAAAGTATGGAATCTAAATCTTCTGTCTCACTCATTAAGACTATTTTATAAATATCTTTATTATGTGTTTCCGTTTCAAAGTATTGAAATGCTTCAGCCGCATTTCTCTTATTGTTAACATAAGAGGATAGACCAACCATTAAAATAGGAGATTTATCTTGATTGTAAACCACATCATAAGCATTATCTAAAACTTTAAAATTACTTTGATTCATTATTTTTTGAAATAAGTCAGAATCATCTTCTTTTCCCATAATGGCATATTTTCCAATTGTAGTATCAATTTTTTGTAATTCTTCAATTATTTTTTCTTGTCTTTTTAAAGATAGTTTATAATCATGTTGAATAATGTTTCCTGTAAAGACAACAATATCTGGTTTTCGGATATTAATCTGTTTGACTAGGCTTTTTAGTTCATCTTGAAAAATAGTAGTTCCATAATATAAGTCTGAAAATTGAATTACTTTAACTCCATGAAAAGATTCTGGTAAATTAGAATCTTTTATTCTTTCTTCTTTTACAACAATCCCTTTGGTAGAAGAGTAATAAGTATAAAAATAAACAAGAAAGAAGAGTAGAATGATAAGAAATGTAATTTTAAAAAAAAGGAGTACATATTTCTTTATTTTTTCATGTAATTCTTCTTTTTCTAATTCTTTTTGTATTTCTTTGTTTTTTTCCTGTCTACTATCCATCGTATCACCTTATTCTTATTTTATCATAGATTTATTAATTATTTAAAAAAAATATAAAAAATGATATAATAGAATTGTAAAAAAGAGGTGTATGAATTGAGAAAAAGTAAAAAACAAAAAGAGAATCGTTATTTTTTATTAACAATGATATTAGGAGCATTATCGATTTTAAGTTATGAAATCATCTTTTTTAAGGAATATAAAATATTTGTTATGGTATGGTTTTTTGTTTTCTTATTTTTAGAACTAAATGTTAGTAGAATAATAGGTAGTGAAAATAATCTAAAAATGACTTATTTTTCTATTCTTATTTCTTCTCTTTCTATTATTTTGTCTTATATGATAATTATCATTTTTTCTAATCAAATCATATCCTATATCGAAATAGGTAAGTATTTTTTCCTTTATTTATTTCATTTTAGTCTTTATGTAGTAGGTTACCATAAATTTTTTCGAAAGAAAAAAATACAAAGTAATTTCTTTTTTGGGGTTATTTTACTTAGTATTTTATTCTTTCATTATTTTATACTAAAATAGATAATAAAGTTAAAATGGTATTATGCAGCATATGCATTGAGATAGAGGTAAATACTGTATTCGTTTTTTGATACATAATAGCAAAACTAATTCCTAAAGAAGAATAAGGAATAATATAGAGAAATTGTCCTAAATTGTCTGCTGGAAAGACATGTAAAAATCCAAAGAAGATTCCAGATACTAAGATAAATAGGATATCTTTTTTTATGTTATCACGAAATACTTTACGAAATGTGATTTCCTCAACAATTGGTGCGATAAATCCTGCACTAAAGACCATTAAAATAGGTAACGCCGTTATCATTTGTTGGACTAGTTGTTCATTATCAGCCCCATCATTTTGGAACAGGATGGATAAAGCGATATTTGATACCATCATACCAGCTAATCCAAGTAACCAATATTTTAAACCAATATCCATATTATCTGCTAAATTATTTTTAAAAACTTTCCATTCTTTTTTTAACTCTTTTTGATAAAGAAAAAGTAAGCATAATAGAATAATAAAACTACTACTAAAGTTTAAGATTACCGCATTGGTATTGGTAATTTTTTTGATACCAAAAATCATAACGAATAATCTTTGAATGGTCCCACTTAAAAAGAATAATAATATAGAAATGATTCCTTTTATGACTTTTTTATATTTTTTTATATTCATTTTTATCACCAATTAGATAATAACATACCTTTTTCGTAAAATCACTTAATTTTAGAATTTTATTTACTTTTTTCATCTCTTTTTGTATAATAGACGATATTTATACGAGGAGAGGGAAGTATGGATTTAGAAGTCATGGAACATTTTGAAAAGTTAAAAAAATTAATAGATGATTCCTTTTTAGATAAAAATTTAAAATGCAGAAAGAAAAGAAATAAAGAGAAAGAAGAAGATGAGGTAGAACAGTATGTGAGATTAAATAGTATTACTCGTTTAAAATTATCAGAAGAAGATGAAATTTTTGTCATTCATTATTTAGGAACCCTTGGTATCTCTGTTAGAGGAGATTCCTCTTATTATAGTGGTATTTGTAATAATTATATACGAATATCTCGTCTAAAAAGAGATTCTATTATCAAAGATAAACTAACAGAAGAGGAGACGAAAAAGTATTTAGAGGAATATCAAAGGACAAAAGATATTGCTATCCGAAATAAAATTGTAGAGTCCAATTTACCTTTAGTACGTTATCTTTCTGACAAATATTCTAATCTGTATGGTGTGGAACAAGAGGTATTAGAAAGCTATGGAGCCGAGGGTTTAATTATGGCCCTTGATACGTATGATCCTACGAGAGGAAGATTTGGAGCACATCTTTCCATGAAAATTCAAGGTTATATTTTTCGTGCAATTACTATTTCTAATTTAGGCGAGGATGGTCAAACTTTCTTAAATTCAGTTGGTAAGAGAAGAAGTACGAATACGAAATACTTTGAATATTTCTATGAGAAAGCAAAAGTGGAACAACAAACAGGCAAAAAGCTAAAAGATAATCCAGAGTTGATAGAAGTAATTACTCAACATTTGGAAAAGATAGGATACCTAGAAGGAAAAGACTTAGAGGAGTTAAGAACAAGAACGTTGGCTAATAATTCGTATTCTTATGAGCAAATAGAAAATAATCTTTCTTATTTAGATGATGATGCTTTATACAGTAAGACAGTAGAAAAAGTATTTCAACAGGAGTTAGCAGAATTCATAGAAGGAATAACCAAAGAACTTCCAGAAAAAAAAAGAGAATCCTTACGCTCTTTTTATGGACTAGGAGGAGAAAAGAGTAGCACTTTGGAAAGTATTGGAAAAAAAGAAGGTGTAACTCGTGAGGCCATAAGAATAAGATGTAAGGATGGACAAAAAGAGTTAAGGAAACTGATGAAAAGTTGGTATTGGCAACGCTCTTCCATAACAAAATCTTTTTTAGAATACAGCAATCACGAATATGAGAGTAATCCTCATCCTGTCTATATAAAGAAAAGAATTTGAGAGGTGTTAAAATGGATTTTGATAGATTAAAAGAATTAGTTAACGATTCTTTTTTAGATAAGAATTTAAAATGTAGAAAAAGAAGGAATGAAGAAGGACAAGAGGAAGTAGAGATATACTTGCCGTTAAGTTGTATTGATAAGTTTAAACTAGAGGAAGAAGAAGAAGTTTTTATTATTCAATATTTAGGTAGCAAAGGGATTAAGGTTATAGATAATTCTTCTTGTTATAGTAATGTTTGTGATAATTATACACAATATGGAAAAATGAGACTATATAAAAAAGCTTATAAGTTACCAAAAGAAGTACAACAATCTTATTTAGAAGAATATGAAAAAACAAGAGATATTAAAATAAGAAATAAATTAGTGGAAGCGAATATGTTTATGGTAAAGAAGATGGCAGGGAAGTATTCTTATCTTTTTCGATGTGATTATGATTTGTTAGAGAGTTATGGGAATGAAGCTCTTATTCAAGCAATAGAAAATTACGATTCTTCAAAGGGAAAGCTGAATACTTACATGAATAAGTGTATCTCTTTGGTTATGATAAATTATGTAATAAGAGAAACATTTGGAGTAAATGGTCATCATTTTATGTCTGCTTTATCAAAAAATAATGGTTATTATGAATATTTTAATGTAATGCGTAAAGTAGAAGAAAGGTATCAAGAGAAATTAAAGTCTCATCCTGAATTAATTGAAGTAATCGCTCATGAATTGAAAAAAACAAGTTACTGTGATGAAAAAGAGTTAGAAGAATTAAAAATAAGAATTTCTATAAAAAATCCATACTCTTACGAACAAATAGAAGAAGAATTATGTTATTATGACGAGGGTCCTTTATATAACCATTCGTTAGAAAAGGTGTATCAACAAGAGTTAACAGAATTTCTAGAAAATGCAATGGAAAAACTTTCAGAAAAGAAAAAAGAGGCACTATGTTTTTATTATGGATTAGGAAATCAAAAAAAGTGTACTTTAGAAGAAATCGGTGAAAAAGATGGAGTAAGGCATGAAACGATTAGAAAGCGAAAGGAAAGGGCAATAGAAGAGATGAAGAAAATTTTAAATAGTTGGAAAGTATCAGATATTACAAATTCTTTCTTGGAGTGTAGTAATCATGAATATGAAAGAAATGTTTCCCCTATTTATAGGAAAAAGAAATAAATTTATTTACAAAAACATAATAAATGTTATAATACAAAATAAGAAAAGAGGATAATTATGAAAAAAGAAGAATTAATCATTACAAAAGATAATTATAAGGGATATGCAAAATTATATGATACCTACTTTTTTGATAAAAAGGATGAGCCTAGAATATATAAGACTATCATAGGTAGCTTTTTTATGATAAGTATTGGTTCCTGTGGCATCATTTTTTCACCAGTACCATTGTTATTTGGTGTAGTATTACCTTTATCTATTGGTATGACTATTGGTTCCGTTCGTGATATGATTTTAGAAAAGCAAGATCAATTAAAAAAACAATATCCCGAGTTAAATTACAAAATTTCAAAACAAGAACTAGAGGAATCTCTAAAAGAAGCTGGTATCGTTACAAAAGATAAACATGGTTATTCAAGTGTTAATATACAAGAATTTGAAAATAAAATACAAAGATATGAGGAAGAAAGAAAGAAGTACTTGGAGGAACAAAAAAGTTATTACCCATCCTTAGAATGGAATGGTTCTTCCCGAGATAAGGGAGTTAAAAAACTAGTAAAAACTATAAAACATTAAGTTAGTAGAAATTGCTATCTTTTTTTATATCTTCACTAATATGTGAAGATAGTTTTATTTAACTATGTTTTCTAGAGTAAAAAAATATGGATAGTTATCATCTAACCTCTAACTCAATACTAACGTTAGTTTGCTTATTATATTTTAGCTTATAATTTTTTGCATAAATAAAATAAAATACAAGACAAATTTAAAAGAATATAGTATAATAAATATAGAATCGTAAAGTGGAGTTAGTAGGGTATGAGAATGAATAAAAGTTTGTATTTAAATTTTATTAGTTTTCTATATCAAAAAATATATATTTTTGTTATTATATTTTTTGCACTTTTTGTGTGTTTTAATCAAATAGATGTGAAAGCAGAGGGAGAAAATCAAGATTTTAGTTATACAGGTGAGTATCAAGAATATGTTGTTCCAAAAGATGGAATTTATAAAATTCAACTTTGGGGAGCACAAGGTGGTAACTATACAGATACTTGGCTATTTGGAGGATATGGTGGATATACCTCTGGTAATGTGAAATTAAAAAAAGGACAAAAACTGTACTTTTATGTTGGAGGACAACCTTCTTCGAATCAGTGGAATTATACTGGTGGATGGAATGGTGGAGGAAACACTCCTTCTGGAAAAGATAAAGATGGTAGAGCTGGTGGAGGAGCAACAGATGTTAGAACGGTAAAAACTTCCACTCCTGCTACTTGGAATGAGAAAAATTCTCTAGCTTCTAGAATCATGGTTGCTGGAGGTGGAGGTGGAGCTGCTTATGAAAGTTCTGCTAAATGGACTTCAAACGGTGGAAATGCTGGAGGAGTAAATGGATTTCAACCAAATTATTTGGGAAGTAGTGCCGCTGGTCATTATGGTACTGGTGGAGGACAAACTGTTGGAGGACATACTGTTGCTTCTCCAACCCATGCAACTGCTATTGGTGCTTTTGGCGTTGGTGGTAACGGTATCAGTACTGATGGAGGTGCTGGTGGCGGCTCTGGCTGGTATGGTGGAGGTGGTTCTAACATCTGTTCTGGAGGCGGCGGAGGCTCTTCTTATATTTCAGGACACAATGGATGTATTGCTGTTACGAAAGATGGATTGCCTATTAATACCAAAAAAATAACAAAAAATCAGTCTTATTCTTGGACAGAATATGTTTTCTTTGATACTGCTATTATTGATGGATCAGGATATTCGTGGACAAACGTACAAGATTTTAAAGTCGACCAACCAACTCATGATGGTACTGCAACACAAGAAGGTAATGCAGGAAATGGTTATGCTAAGATTAGCTATGTTAGAGAATTATCAAATGATAATAGCTTAACATCAATTACTGCAACAGAAGGAGTATTATCTCCTAATTTTTCAGCTACTACTTATGAATATGAAATAGTGATGGATAAAGAAAAAAAAGAGACAGAAATTTCTGCTACTTTATCAGATGCTTTTGCAACTTTAACAGGAGAAGGTAAATATAGTATAAGATATAATGAAGAAAAATTAGTAGAATTAACAGTAACTAGCGAAAGTGGGTTAGTACAAGTTTATCAAATTCATTTAAAAAGAGCACGATTAAATCCGAACGAACATTCCTCACAACTTGCAGAATTGTTTTTAACCATGGAAAAAAGTAATTTAGATTTAATACTAGAACCTGATTTTGATTCGGATACTACTAATTATTCTATTGAGATTGCACCGAATGCGTTAAGTGTCGCTGTTGATGCAGTTGCTTATGATAGTGAAGCGACTATTAAAATAGAAGGTAATGAATTAATTATTAATGATTCTGGTGATATAAAAATAACGGTATCAGAACCAAATACTCCTGATACTGTTTATACGATTTTCTATACTCGAGGTGAAAAACCGAAAGCAGAGTATACATTTGATTATACAGGAAATTATGAAACGTTTATAGCGCCAACAAGAGGAAAATATAAAATAGAACTATGGGGTTCCCAAGGTGCTAATAAAGGAAACCATTTAGGTGGAAAAGGTGCTTATACTAGTGGAGAAATCATTTTGAACAAAGGGGACACATTATATATTTATGTAGGAAATAGCGTTCATCATGCCGATTATTTCTCTTTTAATGGTGGTGGATATGCTGGTAGTTGTGGAGGTCTTGGAGGTGGTGCCACTGATGTTCGATTAGTAAGTGGTGCATGGAATGATTTTGATTCACAAAAAAGCCGTATCATGGTTGCTGGTGGTGGCGGTGGCGTCGTTACATGGTCTTATGGAGCTGAGGGCGGAGCAGCTGGAGGATTGTACGCTTATGATTTTCCATACTTTGCCTCAGGAAGTTGGGGGTATACACTAAATTCTGGAGGAACACAAACTTCAGGTGGCCTAGGTTTTTATTCTTCTAATAAAGGAAAACATGGTCAACCTGGGGGCTTCGGCTATGGTGGACAAGGGCATTATTCCTCTTGTCATGGTGGCGGCGGTGGAGCTGGCTACTATGGTGGAGGTGGCGGTGGTGACGGTGGTCCAATGACTTCATCAGGAATGGGAGGATCCTCTTATATTTCTGGTCATCCTGGATGTAATTCTATTGAAGAAACATCAACCTCTACTAGTGGAGGCATTGTCCATACAGAAGAGTCTATTCATTATTCAGGAAAATATTTTGAAAATACATTAATGATTGATGGATTGGGATATCGTTGGAGAAATGCGAATTCACAACCACAGTATAATGCAGCAAGTTCAAATGGTGCTCATGCCGTATTAGCTAGTGGTGAATATACAGGTCAACCAACTCACGATGGTACAAAGAAAGTAGAAGGAAATGAGGGTGATGGATACGCTAAAATTACACCATTATTCCTTAAATCACAAAATAATTATTTAAAAAATATTACTTCAAATGTTGGAACATTAACACCAAACTTTTCATCCACTGTATTTGAATATGATTTAATTCTAGAAAAAGAAGAGCGTTACGTAACAATAGATGCAGAAGTAGCAGATAAAACTGCCGCTGTTACTGGAACAGGAGTCTATAAAATAAAATATAATAATCCAAAAACAGTTGAACTTTCTGTTATTAGTGAGAGTGGTGACATTCGTGTATATAGAGTAAATATTAGAAGAGAACAATTACCTACGAATGAACACTCTTCTAAACTCGCTGATTTAGATTTTGTAACAGCAAAAGACGCTGTTGAACCTATTTTAAAACCAGAATTTCATTCTAATACAACAAATTATACAGTAGAGATTTCACCAGATGCTCTTGATTTAGAATTTGACGCTATCCCATTTGATGAAGAAGCTAC
This sequence comes from uncultured Mycoplasmatota bacterium, assembly GCA_947643295.1. The sequence goes on along the minus strand of CANRVM010000019.1, from coordinate 3,953 downwards.
GGTTCAAATAGAAGGAAATCGTTTACTAATAGGAAACGAAGGACAAATTAAAATAATAGTAACAGAACCAAATAGTTTAGATACTATTTATACTATTTCTTATAAACGAGGTGTTATGCCAGATCCTTTATATCATTATGAATCTACTGGAGACTACCAAGAATTTATCGCACCAGCAAGAGGAAAATATCGCTTTGAACTATGGGGTTCCCAAGGTGCAAACTTAGGAAAATTCATTGGTGGAAAAGGTGCCTATACTAAGGGTGACATTCTATTAGATACAGGAGAAAAATTATATATCTATGTTGGAAATAGTGTTACTCATGGAAATTCCTTCAATGGTGGAGCTGTTGGTACTTCTCAGGGATCTGGAGGAGGAGGAGCAACGGATATTCGTCTGATTCCTGGCGATTGGTATGATTTCGACTCCTTGAAAACACGTATTATGGTTGCAGCTGGAGGAGGAGGAGCCACTACTTGGTATTCTGGAAGTAACGGAGGAGCTGGTGGTGGATTATACTCCTATGATGTGCCTTATTATGCAAGAGGTTCTTGGGGACTTATATTAAATACTGGAGCTACACAAACAAGTGGTGGAATAGGATTTAATAGTGCCTCAGGAAGACACGGAGGAACTGGAGTATTTGGAACTGGTGGTATTGGCCACACTTCATCAGGATATGGTGGTGGTGGTGGCGGTGGCTACTACGGAGGTTCTGGTGGTGGAGATGGTGGTCCAATGACTTCCTCAGGAAGTGGAGGATCATCCTATATTTCAGGACATCCTGGTTCCAATTCGATTAGTAGTGATTCTACGGCAAATGTTATTAAACATTCAAATGATATGATTCATTACTCAGGAAAATATTTTGAAAATACAGAAATGATTGATGGTTTGGGATATAATTGGAAAGATGGAAAGGATCCAAAATACACACCAGCAGGATCAAATGGTGCTAATGCTTTATTAAGTGCTGGAGAATATACAGGACAACCAACAATAGATGGTACTGGAATTCAAGATGGACACTCAAATTACGGACATGTTAAAATTACTCCATTATTCTCTAAATCAAGAAATAATTATCTTCTAGACTTAAAGGCAAACTATGGTACATTTAATAAAGATTTTGATTCTTTTGATAATAGTTATATCTTAACATTAGATAAATATGAACAACACTTTACATTAGAAGGTGTTTTGGCGGATTCCAATGCTACTGTAAAAGGACTTGGAAAATACACAATAGATTTGGGAGAGACAAAAATAATTGATATTGTCGTAACAGCTCCTAATGGGGATGAACGAACTTATCAAGTAACAGCAACTAGAGGATCTTTAGCGCCAGATGAACACTCTACCAAATTAGTATCTCTAGATTTAGACAATCATAAATATGATTTGGTTCCAGAATTTATTAGTATTGTAACTAACTACACTATTGAGATACCACATAATAGAATGTCGATTGATCATATTAAAACAGAGACGTATGATAAAGAAGCAAAAGTAGAAATAAAAGGGAATGAGTATCTTAGTTTAGAAACAGATAATGAAATTACGATAACAGTTACCCATCCTTTAGTAGATACTACAATTTATAAAATTAAAATAATTAGAGAACCAGAAGTTGTAGATCAAACCTTTACTTACCAATGTACAGGAGAATATCAAGAATTTGTAGCTCCTGCTTCAACTTATTACAAAATAAGAAGTTGGGGTGCAAGAGGTGGATATGGAAGAACCAATTGGGCCTTAAGATATCGCGGTGGCTATGGTGCTTATTCAGAAGGCGAAATATATTTAAGAAAAGGTACTAAACTTTATATCTATGTAGGATGTGAAGGAAAAGATAGTGCTTTTACCTCAAGATTTGTTGGTGGATCTGGAGGCTTTAACGGTGGTGCAAATGGTGGAAATGATAGTAATCAAGATAGTGCGCCAGAACCAGGTGGCGGAGGTGGCGGAGCAACGGATATCCGTCTTACGCCATCCAAGAAAAAAACAGGTTGGGATGAATTTGATAGTTTGAAATCTCGTATTATGGTCGCTGCTGGTGGAGGTGGTGGACACTATTCTGGAATCGGTGGTGCAGGAGGCACTATTGAAGGAACAATGGGATATAATACGAAACCAATTCCGAATCAAACATCAGGATATGCCTTTGGTTATGGTATGCCAGGAGGTCATTGTTCTGATGGTTCTGGAGGAGCTGGTGGCGGTTACTATGGGGGTTACTCAGGAGCTGGTTGTGGACACTCTGGAGGTGGAGGTTCATCCTTTGTTTCTGGTTGTGAAGATTGTATTGCTATTGATGAAAATTCAACTGATACTAATATCATAAGTGGTACTACAAACATTCATTATTCTGGCTATCAATTTGATCGTATTCAAATGTTTTCAGGAGAAGAGGAGCAACCAAACCCAACTGGAGGATATCAATTGGGGAATAATGGAGATGGCTATGCGATTATTTCTACTGCAAAACCACGAAGTGAAAACAATTATTTAAAAGAATTAACAACCGATAAAGGAATACTTACGCCTGAATTTGATAAGATAAAACGTAATTATACATTAAAATTAACACCAGAAGAGGATACAATTCATATAGATGCTGTACCAGAGGATAAAACAGCAGAAGTCTTAGGTATTGGTGATTTAGATATTCCAGCTGGTAAAAATACTTTCCCAATTACGGTAACAGCAGAAAATGGAGATATTCGAATTTATCATATTGAAATTGAACGTGATAAATCATCGAATCCTTATCCACATCATATTAGAATTGATGGACTTATCCCAAATTTATGTGATAAAAATGAAAGATATTGTAAACAAAATCAAGAATTTAATCCAGATACAGCTTCTTATACAATGGTTGTGCCAAGTAAAATTGAAAAAATACAATTTGTTGTAGAAAAGGGGCATAAATATCAAACCGTAAAAGGAGATGGAGAGGTAACTTTAGAAGATGATGTTAATACTTTCACAGTAGAAGTGACATCAGAAGATGGTAGTAAAGTCTCCACTTACACCTATACCATTATTCGAGATACTTCAGGAAATGCTAATATTGAGAAATTAGAAGTAGTTAATCCACAAACAGAAATTAATTTTGAGCCTGAGAAAACGGAGTACTACTTCTCGATTCCAAATAACTATACAAAATTAGAATTAAATGTGGTTTTAGAAGATCAAAAGGCAACATATAAAATTGTTGGTAATGAAAATTTTGAAACGGGATTAAACGTTGTTGAAGTAGTAGTAACGGCGGTCAATAGAGAAACAAAGACTTATACTTTAAATGTTTATCGTGAACAAAGTGGTAATACTTTCTTAAGTAATTTAGAAGTGAGCAATGATACCGAAATATTTGATTTAAATCCAAAGTTCAATAAAGTAATTTCTAATTATACAGTAAGTGTAGGAAATGAAATTAATCAGGTCCAAATTATTGCAACACCAGAACATGCTTTAACCAAAGTAACAGGTGATGGAACAAAAAGTTTAAAAATTGGAACGAATATCTTTAATATCACTTCAACATCAGAAGATGGATCTGTACAAATATATGAAGTATCTATCATTCGCTTTAAGAATTCAGATGCTACATTAAAGACCTTGGATGCTTTAGAAGGAACTTTATCTCCACAATTTCAAAGTAATAATTTTGAATATAGCTTAGAAGTAAATGCAGGAGTTACAAGTTTAAACTTAAATGTGGAGACAACACAGCCTACTTCCAACTATAAAATTACAGGGAATTATGGTTTTCAAATTAATACAGATAATGTAGTAAATATCACAGTAACAGCAGAAGATGGAACAACCAATGTTTATAAACTTCATGTGAAAAGAAAGGCATCAGCCAATAATTATTTAAATTACTTAAATACGGATCGTTATAATCTTACAAGTGAATTTAATAAAGAATTAGAAGAATACAATA
>CANRVM010000018.1 GCA_947643295.1 uncultured Mycoplasmatota bacterium | reverse complement strand
GCGAAGATATGTTGCATTAGGAAAAATCACACAAGAGCAATATGAACAGATTGTGGGGAAAAAACAGGAAGCTAAAGAAGAAATTTAAAGGAGTTTAAAAAGGTGTTTCTATACTTTTTAACTCTTTTTTTGTCAATGGTATCGCCTCACAAAAATGTTATATGATGAGAGATACAACTACCATATCCAAAGATAGTTCAGCATATCCATGCTTTTATTATTTTTCTCTTATTTCTAAGAGTTTTTCTTTGTCTTCCCATCTTAATCTCTCCTATTTTGTATCTTAAGTATACCAAATAAAAAAAATATCTTCAATAGATATTTTAATCTTTCATGTTAAAATAAACACTTTGAACATCATCGATATCTTCTAGTTGTTCTATTAATTGTAATACTTTTTCTTTGTGTTCTTCATCTACCTCTACTTCCATATTAGGAAGATAGGTAACTTCGCTTTCTAAAAAGGTATCTACTCCCATTTCAGAAAGAGCATCTTTTACCTTTAGCATATCAGCAGGACCCGTTGTAATCATATAATTTTCTCCATCGTTTACGACATCTAATGCTCCATTATCTAGGCTTACTAACATGATATCATCTTCTGGATATGTGTTTGGAATGACAATAGATCCTTTTCTTTCAAACATATAACTAACAGAGCCATCTGTTCCTAAATTACCACCTTTTTTCGTAAAGGTACTTCTAACAAAAGAGGCTGTTCTGTTTTTATTATCCGTAAGGCAATCCACAATAACTGCTACACCACAAGGTCCATATCCCTCATATCTTATTTGATCATAATGCTCTGCATCTCCTGCTCCTTTTGCTTTATCGATTGCTTTTTGAATATTGTCTTTTGGCATATTCGCAGCTTTTGCTTTTTCCACTACCATACGTAAAGATGCATTTTGTTCTACGTCAGGTGTACCCGACTTTGCAGCTACAAAAATTTCTTTTGCTAATTTTTGAAATACTTTTCCTCTAGCAGCATCAATTAATCCTTTTTTTCGATGGATCGTTGCCCATTTAGAATGTCCACTCATATCAATTCTCCTCTCACATTTTCTACTGTTATTATAGCACTGATTGAATTTCTTGTAAATCTGTAATCCCAGTAGGTATAAAAAAAGCCCTTATTAAGATATTATCTTTTCTAAAGGCTTTTACACTTTTATTTATCTAACATATTTAGTAAATTGATTTTAAACATATCTTTTTCAGGATTGGTTTTAGATACCATAACCCCTTTATAAGTAGAAAGTTCTGCACGATGTCCTTCGTTTAGAATTCCTTCTGGAGTAATGTTAGTAAGTAGTATTACTTTTTTATCTAGATAAGCAGTATAATGTAGTCTAATTTCTCCATGTACTTTCGTAAACATTTCATCCGTTGGAAGTTTTAATTCATAAGATACGGTATGTTTTTTCTCATCTTTTGCTACTTCCTCTCCAAGAAAGTTCCCCTTTCTAAGTTCTGGATAATAATTAAATGTTAATTTCTTATAAGCTAACATATTATACTTTCTAACAGATCTTTCTTTTTTTCTAAAATCATTTTCATCTAAATATTCAAATATATAAGAATTAATCGTCATGTATTCAACCCCCTTAAAATACTATATAATCCCCCAAGTAAAACATACATATTATAGCATAAATTCATCAAATTGTCAATTTTACTTCTTAAAAAATACTTTTATGGAATCTGATGATGATGGGTTATTGGCCATATCATCAACGATTTGCTCGGCAACTACCTCATTCATATCATGATTTCCACTAACTGTTTGCTCGCTATTAGGAACATTTGGATCTGGAAGTGCTGTATCATTATTAACTGCTCCTGTTGAGTCAGTAGTAGGATCTTTTACTGTATTATCCAGATTACCATTATCATCTTGATAAGAGTCATCGATTGTTCCATTATCTATTATATTATCATCAGAACCTACATTATCAAAGTTAATATCATCATGATTGAAATGATCACGATTAAATTGATCATTATCTATAGATGGACGAACAATGGTATCCTCCTCATCAAAATCATAGTAATCTCCTTCGATAGGGCTAATTATATCTTTCGATTCTTTTGCAGTATATAATTTTGAGCTTTTTCTATTACTTTTAACGGTAACTTTATATTTTGATTGTTTTTTCGTAGTTTCTTGTTGTTTGTTTTCTGATGATTGATTTGTATGATTTTCAACTACAGTAGGCTTCATCTTCTTAATTGTTACCTTATAATTTTTCTGATTTGTAATATCACGCTTTTTAGCAATTACATTGTAATTATTGTTTGCTTTTAATCCATTAATTACTAAATCTCTTAATTCCTCATAAGAAAGTTCATCATCAGTAGTAAGTCCATTTGCTGCAATATGAGCTGCTAATTTATTCTCATAAGATTGGAAGCGTTTTTCTACATTTTCATAGACTTTACGATTAATTTCTTTCCTCTCATCAAGACTTAATTTGTTTTCAAAATGAAGGTCTTCTGTTAAGATATTCATTGCTTTAATAATTGGAAGTGCAGCTGCTTTATAGGCTTTCATTTCTGAATTTTTTGATAAATAATCTTTTCTAACCATTTCATAGAATTGATTAGCAACATATTCTCTAGTAATGTTACTATTATCTTTTAGAGATTTTAGTTTTGTTAACTGTTTTTCGTAGTTTGTAAGGAACATTTGTCCTTTACTTCCTTCTATTAAATGGTCTTTATTGATTTCTGTTTTGCTAACAATATATGCTTGAACATCTTGTTGAATTCCTTTTTTGAAAGCTTGAAGAAATTGATTTGCCTTAAAATTATAAGAATCTAAGATATTATTAATCTTTTCTTGACTAATATTATTAACACCAAGATAGAAAGCAAACACTTCATTCCATGTATGAGCTAATTTTGTTTTTCCTTTTGAGTTTTCTTTGGCAATAGCAGTATTATAATTTCTTAAGAATCCAGATACTCCACTAAAGACATGTTTTTTAGAATCATTGATATTAGCATGAGATAATGCATCTTTTATATTTTTATATTTTTTAGTATGATTTTTATTCTTAGTATGATTCTTGTTATTATTTGAATGATTGGTTTGATTTTCTAAAGTGTTTTTATTTTGGTTAAATAGACCTTTGAATGAATTCGATTCTTTGGAAAAGAATGCACAGAAACCAATTACTATCGTAGTAATAGTAATGAACAGGTACTTAGCTGCTCTACGTAAGATACCACCTTTTTTCTTTTTGTTTGAACTATCCTTTTGAACTATTTTTCTAACAATAGGTATTTTTCCTAAGAAATTTTTAGTGGCATCTTTTCTTTTTCCCCGTTTATATTGGTGTTTTTCTTTTCTTGACATGCTAGCTAACATTTGTTTTTCTAGTGCCTTTTCATTCCATTTTGTTTGATTTCTTTCTGCTTTTGAGAACTTCTTATCAAGCTTATTTATTGCTTTTTCATAGGATTTTTCATAATCATAGTATGCATTATGGCGTGCTATATCGTAATCGTCTCCTGCTCTTTGAATAGCTTTCTCATTTTTTGCATTATCTATTTTTTTGTTATATTTCTCATTTGCTTTGTCAAGTGCACGTTGATACTTTGTCATTGCTTTTATATAAGCTACTTTACATTCATTGATAGCCTTCTTTTCTGCTTCTGTATAGAACTTTTTACCTTCTGCGATATTTTGGTTAAAAGTATCAAGAAGAGCCTTCCATGGGTCTTTTGTATCTTTATCAGAATCATCTTGGTATGTTCCATTCATTTTAGAATTCACAATTTCCATATGTTCATATAACCTTTCAAATTCATCATTAGGGTAAGCAACTAGGAGATTTTTTGATTCTAATTCCTCTATGATTTCATTTGGTTTACCAATAAGATAATCTTCGAAACAAGTAATATTCTCTTCATCAAATCGGATTCCCTGTTGTTGAGCTAATCGTAAAAAATACCACCTTGCTTCTGCAAGCATATCATCATCATTTATGAGATCTTCATAATTATACTCTAACACCTTGTCCTCTTCACAGAAAAAGCAAAATTTATTCGGGCTCGCTACTAGAAAGTTTACTTTTAGAAAACCTTCCTCATCTAGATACTCTTTAATTTCTTGATTAAAATCTTCAACTACAGATGAGCCTCTTTCCTCATCATCAAAACGGTTATTTGTATCCCCATCTTCATATTCATCAAAATCAGCATCTTCTGCAGTAATAGTAGGGAGGCTACTAGTATTTTCTACTTCTTCCTCATCATCAAAGGTGTCATTCATATCTTCAATTATGGAATCTGCTTCTCCTAACTGTTCATATAATTTTTTGTAATCTATTACTTCTAAAACTTCTTTTTCTGTTTCTTCAAAGTTATCAGGTGCTGTTCGATTTAAAATATTAAGTTCTTGTAATTCGTCTACATTTTTAACATTATACTGTGAAAAAGCATCTTTCATAATATTTTGAACAAACTTTTTCTCTTCTGGGAAATGATAAGTAAGGTTACTGCCATCTGCATAATATATGTGTAAATCTGCCTGTTCCTCATTATCTAATACATTCCAAATTAGTTTCTCGATTTTTTCCATTCTTTCCATTCTTTCTCACTCCTTATTTTTCTTTTTTTTCTCCGGTATATTGATATCCATTATTTAATAATTCTTTATTATTATAACTACTCCATTTCACATCACTGTTGGATGAAGCCTCTATCTTTCTTGTTCTACTACTAGCATAACATACAGTACCATATATTCCTTCATCTCTTGTGATGGAAACTGTAGTAGATAAAATTGAATAACTTGGTATTTGTTTACTTACTGTACTCTTACAACCTGTTGCTGTACTACTAACTCTTGACATACTTTTATTAAAAGTATATACATCATAAATATAATTTGGTAAATTACTACAAGTATCTCCACAATTAGAATCATCAAATCCAACATAAATATATTTTGTATTAATACTATCTGCTGGAGGTGTTTGATAAACTCTTCTACCATGATATACCCAACTACCACGAGTAGATTTTGTATTTGAGGTAATTCCTATGATACTTTGGTAATTACTATTTAATGGAATTTGATAATAATTGCCATTAATTTTAACATAATCTGCAGTACTACAAGCTTTTTTAGTTTCTGTTGTTCCTGCTACTAATGCACTTTTTGTTGTTCGATAAACTTTAGGATAACTACCAATTCTCTCTTTTCTTTGAAATAATTTTACTTCTTTTAAACAATTGGTATCATTTGGCTCACAAGTAGTACTTGTTGTATTACAATCTGTTCTTTGATAATTTGTCCATAAAGACCAATTAGATAGCTTTCCACCATTCCTCTTTACATACTTATATACATAAGTTTTACTATTTTCTTTATTATCATCTTTACTAGTACTTTCTTTTTCTTCCTCTTTATTCTCTTTTTCTGATATTTCTTTATCAGAAGGCTTAATACTATCTTTTAATTTATCATTTCTGATACATAGAAAACTATTTGTACAATAATCATAATGATTGACTTCAAAAGTTTTAGATTTTGAATATTTATTATTATTTAAATAAATATCTAGTTTATAACTATCTTCTTCTTTTGTAATTTTAACATAAGATTTTTCTAAATCATAATTATCAATAGAAAGTTTATCAACTATGTTTTTTTCTTTTAATTCTTTTAATGTTAAAGAATTCTCATCATCAATCTCTTTTGGAACATTATCACTATTATAGTAATTTAACATTTTCTCTTTAATACTTTCAATGTCTTTTTCCATATTACTTTCTACTTCTTTGTTCTTAACTACAATATTTGATTTCTTCTCTTCTTTATGATTGTTTGATAAAATACGGTTTCCAGTAAAGATAAGTAATGTAACTGCTACCACAACTAGGAAAATAGTAAGTAATTTATTTCGATTAAAAAGATTTTTTATATCAAATTTTTGATTATCATCGTCATATTCGTCATCATAGTCATCATCATATTCATAATCTTCTTCTTGATAATTTGCATATTCTTCTTCGTCTATTTCCTCTTCATCGTAATAATAGTCATCATCATATTCATCATAAGTATATTGATTATTATCTTTCATTAGACTCCCCCCTTAAGTTGCCATATATAGTAACATAAAAAAAGGAAAAAGTCAAATAAAATCTGTTAGATAAAAAAGTATACTCTAATAAATTATAGAATATGGCTCCTTAGTTTAACTTTTTTTGGTCACTTTTTTCTTTTTTGATAAGCTTTGTAATAGTGATTAGAATCCATAATTGCTTGCTCCATAGAAACAGTAAATGCTTCTAATAACAAAATATCTTCTTCTTTAAGACTTCTAATTCTTTTCTTTACTTCTAATTGAAAAGCATTTGTAATCTTGCTACATTGTCTTGTAACTTGTCCTCCCAAAAATTCACTTCCCATATCCACTGAGAGGGAGTGCTTTTCTAGTTGATTTTCAAAAATAGTAAGAATCTGATTGTCACATGGCTTTGTATCTCTAGACCAAATACTACAGTCACATTTTCTACTATTTCTACATCCATGTAAATCAATGACAAGATATTGTGGGTACTTACGAATAAAATCTGTTAATATCTTTAAGTAAGAAGAATTGATAGATGGTAGCGTCTTCCCTATTGGAAAATTAGGATCATCATTATTATTATAACATCTAACAAGATAAGAACAATGACATCTATTTGCTATATAGATAGCAAGAGGCCCTGTTAAATAATCATTAGCCTTTATTTTTTCTTCTCTTACTTGTTTTACAGCATGAGGTGCTGATATTAGAATAGGAATTTCTCCTCTTTTTAATAAATAATCACAACCATTTATTTTCATCCCATTCTTATCATTTTCTAAAAATATTTTATTATAAATTCTTAACTTTTTTATTAATGTATTTGCTTTTTTCTCCTCCTATCTTTTTTTAATGATACTAAAGTAATCCAAATCTAAGACAATGAAATAAAAGAATTCTACACTTTCTCATTAAAAATCACCTCGTAATGTTTTTATCTTATCATATTATTAGAATAGTGTCTAACCAAAATAGATTTTTTAGTTCTTTTTTTCTAATAGAAAAAGAGCAATTTGTGATACAATAGAAGAAAATATATAAAAAAGAAAGCAGGATTAAAATGAGAACAAAACCAATTTTATATATCGTAATTCCTTGTTATAATGAAGAAGAAGTAATTGAAAATACAACACAAGAATTAAAGAAAAAGATTGATAATTTGATTAAAAAGGACCTTATTAGTAGAAAAAGTAAAGTTATGTATGTAAATGATGGTTCAAAAGATAATACTTGGGAGATAATAAAATCTATTTCCAAAAAAGAAAAACAGTTTACAGGAATTTCTCTTTCTAGAAATATGGGACATCAAAATGCTTTATTCGGTGGGTTAATGACTTCTTTAAAATATGCAGATGTTGTAATTAGTATGGATGCAGACTTACAAGATGATATTGACGTTATTGATTCTATGATTATAAAATATCATCAAGGTTGTGATATTGTTTATGGGGTTCGTTCCAAAAGAAAGAAAGATCGCCTTTTCAAAAAAGGAACGGCTCATCTTTTTTACCGTCTTATGAGATTTATGGGGGCAGATATCATATCTAATCATGCGGATTTTAGATTGACTAGTAAAAAGGTTTTAGAAGAGTTATCTAATTTTCATGAAGTCAACTTATTTTTAAGAGGGATTTTTCCTCTTATTGGTTACCAACAAGATATTGTTTATTATGAGAGAAAAAAAAGATTAGCTGGTGTTAGTAAATATCCTTTACAAAAGATGATAAATTTTGCATGGAATGGTATTACTTCCTTTAGTATTAAACCCATTCGCATGATATTGATATTAGGAATTTTAATTTTTATGATTAGTATTGTGGTTATTATTTATTCTTTAATTAGAAAGTTAACAGGTAATACGGTAACTGGTTGGACATTTATCGTTTGTTCCATCTGGTTAATTGCAGGTATCCAAATGGCTTCTTTAGGTATGATTGGTGAGTATATAGGAAAGATATATCAAGAAGTAAAAGGAAGACCAAGGTATATCATTAGCGAAAATTTATTAGAAAAGAAAAAGTAAGAAGATAATTTGATTTTTTCTTACTTTTTATGTGTATTAGCATTCTTTATTTTATCTTTTTCTTTTCGTACATAAACAACGATTTCTTGATTTTCATATTTTTGATTTTCTACATAAGTGTATCCTTTAAAGATATATTTATTATAGTAGAATTCACAATCATATCTGGTTTTTCTTTTTGAATGAAATTTTCATCAATTTTTTTTTGATAGAATTTATTTTTATAATCTAGATAGAAGAAAGAATATTTTTGTTCCCAGTTTTTATAAATATTTTTAGAAAAATAGGGATTAACAACTACATCGTAATAACTCATTCCATAGATATCCATATTTTGGTAGTCGTATTGTTTTATGAAATTAGCGACATCACTTCCACTACTATAGTTATTTTTGATATCATAATGGATAGAAGAGATGCTCCAAGAAATTTGAACTAAAAAAGTAATAAGCAGTAACATATTAAATGTTTTATTATTTTCCAAATGATGAATCCATAAACAAAAAAGAAAGGCTTCCAAAATAATTCCTAAATGCCATAGATTATGATATTTAAGAAGAAAAAAGGCTATTATTGGCAGTAGTAATAAGAGAATCTCTATTTTTTTCCTTTTTGTTCCTTGTTTTTGATAGATAAAATAGAAAAGAAATAGTAAAAAGATGGTAGAAAAATATTTGATAAGCTTACTACTATGAAAACTCGTAAAGAAGGAATCAGATAAAGAATAAAGAGAACCTTGATGAGGCAAAGAATAAGTAGAAGATGGGAATACATAAATGGCAGTTATGAAAAAGGAAAAGAATAACAGAATTAAACAGTTTCGATACTTTTTGTTCTTCTTCCCCTCTTTTTTTAACTTATAGTAATCGTAAAGATAAAGTAGAAAAAGAGAACCACTTAATAAATAAGTATAGGACTCAAGACTTAATAGTAGAATTAATAAAAAGGAAAAGGTAAGACATTGTTCTTCTCTTTTTGGATAAATCCACGCAATGAGGGAAAGGAGTAAAAGAATTAAGCAATAACCTCTAGCGACAATTGTGTATTGATAGAATATAAAATAAGTAAATGGAAATAATATTTTTAAGTAAATTTTAAAATTAGATTTAAATAGGAAAACAGCAACGCCTAAAGTAGAGAAGAAAATAGGAATGATAAAAAAATACGTGTATTTTAAACCAAACCATTGAAATATTTTTATTACTAGATACCAAAGAGCAGGATGTCCTTCCGAGTGAAGATAGGTTGTAAAAAGGTCTAATACAGAGACTCCTTTTGCTATTAACCATGGATTTGCTTCATCTGCCCAAGGTTCATGATGGATACTTACAAAAACAGATAATACTACAAAGAAAAAAAGAATTCCTATATATATACAATTTATATGTGAATTCGTTGAAGTTTTATTTAATTTTTTTCTTTTATTCTTCATAAACACTCCTAATTAATCTTAATTCTTACTATCGTACATCCTGGATTAAAATTGTCCTGTTTATATTCCTTTACTAAAGGATTTCTTTTTAGCTCTTCATAGACTGCTTTTTTTACAATTCCTTTGCCAATACCATGAATAATTAATATATATTCTTCTTTCATTATTTTAGAATCTTCAACGAAGTCTTTTACTAATATTTTGGCATAATCTCGGTCTATTCCATGAAGATCAAGACTTTTCATTTTACTATATAACATCATCCTCATTAAATCTCTCTAAGACTTCTTTAAGTTCTGGTATGGCGTATCTACTCCCTACTCTAGTAACTGAAATAGCCGAAGTAATCGATGCCATCTGAATCGCTTTCTCAAGAGAGTTGTTGTGAGATATAAAATATAGGAATGCAGCATGAAAGATATCTCCAGCACCAGTAGAATCAATAGCTTTTACTTTGATACTAGGAATAATGTGATAAGTATCTGTTTTGGTAAAACTTCCTTCTGCTTCTAGTGTAATAATAACAACTCCTTTAAAAGTGGCTTTTAATATTTCATAAGCTCTTATCAAAGTATTTATATTAGAAGAGTCTATTTTTATTTTGGTAAATTCTTCCGCAAAATCCTTAGAACAGATGAAATAGGTAGCCATTTTTCCTAAAGAGATTACTTCTTCACTACATCTTCCAGCATCGATTACACTAATCGCATTCTTATTATTTTCTAATACTTCTTTTGCAGTTTCATAATGTTCTCCATCGACTAATAGATAATCCGCATTTCTAATCTCTACAGGATTGGAAAGTTTGGCTATTTTCGCACTCTTAGAAGTTAATATGGTTCTACTTCCATTTTCCATATTACAAATAATATAGCTACTATCTGTTGCAATCTCTGAATTTTTTTCTAAATATTCTGTATTTACTCCCATATGGTTTAACTCTCTTACAATACATTGACCGTAATAATCATTACCAATGACACCAACAAAAGAAGTATCACATCCCCATTTGGCAAGTAAATAAGCAGAATTAGAGGCAGGTCCCCCTCCACATTCTTTTTTTTCCTTGATTCGATATTTTATATTTTCTTTTGGGTATCCATTTACTGGCAATGTGGTATCATAGGTTGCATGCCCAACACAAACGTATTTCATATTCTATCACCTACTAATAGTATATCATGTTATTAGAAATCTACCAAAGAAAAATTATTCTGTTTTTCTACAAAGCTACTTTTTTGCTTTTTTCGTCTTCTCATTTACTAATTCCTATTATTTGTGATAGAATAAAGAAAAGGATGGTAATAATCTATGGTAGTAAACGGCAATAAAATAAAAGAACTTACAAATAAAAAAATATTAATCGAAAATGTAATCAAAGAAAATATACGTGGAGCTTCTTATGATATTACAGGTGCTGACTATATTTTAAAATTCAAAGAAAAAAAGAAACTTATTTGTTTTACTGATATGGAAGAATTAGAAGACTTGTATACCAAAGTAAATATAAAAGATGGTTATCAATTAAAACCACAAGAAACTATTTTAGTTCCTATTATAGATAGGTTTCAGATGCCAAATAATATTTGTGCTCATATTAGAGGAAGAACTTCTTTTAATCGATTAGGGTTAAATTTAGCCTTTCAACATTTAAATCCTGGATATAAAGGCAATTTAAATATAACTCTTACGAACCATTCTCCGAATACTTATCTTTTCCTTCCTAACATGCGTTTAGGTCAAGTTGTTTTTGAATATCTTGATTCTGAAATTAGTGATGATTTGCTTTATTATAATGAAAAAACTCCTGTATATTACAAGGAAGATGGAACCTATGGTTCTAAAATATATGCTGATTTAATTGGGAAAGTGGTAAGGCACTATAAAGGAAATTATTATTATATTGAAGATATCTGTCTAAATTCAGAAACAAAAGAATATATGATTATCTATAAAACGTTATATAATCGTACTGATTCTAATATATGGACAAGACCTGCTAGTATGTTTTTTGATAAAATAGATAAAAATAAAAAAGATAACAAATTAAAGCAAACTCATCGATTTGAAATCGTCGATAGTCTAACAATTGATTATACAAAAAAGAAAGAAAATTAGGAAAAGAAGTATCAAATTCGATGAAAATAACTATAAGAAAATAACAAGACTACTGAAAATGTATACAGGAATTCTGTAAATGATATCAGAAGTCTTTTTCTATTTTCATTTTTATTTCCTGTTCTATTGTTTTATTTGATTAAATTACACTTTTTAAGTATTTTTTCTCTTTTTACTAAATCTGGTTTCGACACAGTATAGATTCTTTGATTACAGTACTCTAATTTAGTACAGTATGCTGTGACAAAATCAAACCATAATTTTTGATGTAGTTTATAACAATCTCTGCATTTTTCTTCTATTTTTAGATTATTACATTCATATAGATTACTCGTATAATCTAAATCACAAATTCTATAATATGCGTCAAAAAATACTTCTGCTACCTCTTAATTACCTTGATAGAATGTTCTTTTGAATTCTTCTTTTTCTTCTGTAGTTAAGATATCACTTAATTTTTTCATATTACCATATGGAATAGCAATTTCTAATAAGGGGAAATTTCTTTTTTTTATAATCAACACCAAGACCACTATGTTCAATTAAAATTTCATCAGAAATTTCAAATTCTCCAATAGAGTACCAATTTTTATAATACCGATATCTTGTTTCTAAATAGTTTTTAGCATCTTCAGCAAAAACGAAAAAGTGCTTTCTATATTTATATAAATGATAATCAAAAGTAGTTAACTCTTTTGAATTTTGAAAAATAGTATTTCTAGAACTGATAGAAGCTTTCATTTTGTACGAGAAACTTTCACTACCTAGTCCTTCCTTTTTCATTACTCAATATATTAACAATAAAACTATCTCTAAGTAATTACATATCTTACTAGAATAGTGATTTTTATTCAGCTGTTATTTTAGATTTTAAATAAGTATAATCCATTTTCTCATTACAATAATCTTATTTTTTCGAAAAAGGGCCTGATTACTCAAAAAGAAAATTAGGCTTGGAATGAATTATATTTCATTACTTATTTTATTTCTTCTAACATTTTTTGTTTTAAACTATCTATATCAGTAAAAAATAAATTTGTTCCTCTTTTTCTTAAACCCAACATATTTTTAAATAAGCTTTTTATTTCATTTTGTAAATCAGTTGGAATTTTTAATGGAACACCATCTACTGTATGCACATGATCTATATATTTTTCTAATGGTGGAAACGCATTTTGAAGTAATATTGCAGCTTTTTCATCTGCGATTTTTCTAATTATGATTGTATTACAAAAACCATATTTTTCTATTTTTTATCAATTATTTTTTGATATTTATCGACTTTAGAACTTATAGGGATAAACCATAATATATCTTTATCTTTAACAGTAAAGTAAGTTGGTCGCTTCTTTCCTTTTTCATGATTTTGCATTAGATTTTCATCATTTGCAATATCGAAATATTCATCTTTTATATGGTATAAATATCCAGTTTTAATTTCCATGTGCATCAACTCCATAAATAATATAATACCATAAAGTAAAAGAAAACTCCATCTTACGACAGAGTTATTCTACATTTTCAACCAGGATCATTTATTAGTCACACCACCTGAAAGCGAAAAACATTTTCCCACTTATAAGTGCAATGTAAATATACTACATTTTTCTGAAAATGTCATTAGTATATCCATTATTAATATATTCCCGTATTTTATAATATTATTCTTTTTGGAATCAATCATTATTTTTTACTATTTTCATCTGTAAAACAAATAACATATTACTATATAAAAATGTTGCTGAAATAATTGTCCTTGAAAGAATAAAAACACATTGAAGTGACTTTTCGCATCATTCTAATAAACCATATTCTGTATTGTTAAGAAAAATCTTAGGTATTTTTACATATAATTCATTTTTCTTAAGAAAAGTTTTCTGGATGTTCTATTACATTACGAACTGAATATATAAACTTCCAATCATCTAGTATGTTTTTTTTTACATCTATTTTTCTTTTTTGCCAAGTTATGGATTTATCATAACTCTCATTGTCATCATTTAATAATTGTTTTAACATATTTGTTTAGTATGTTTACTACCGACCAATATTCTGAAACATACTTTCTTGCTGCATCAAAGAAAACTACTATATCCTTTTTATCATCATTATTTTGAATAATGTTTGATAAAGTCCTGCCAATTCAATTAAATTATCTAACATGAAATTATATTTTTTTCTTATCTGCTTTTTTCTAAAATTCTCAAGGACAAGACAATCATATCTTAGCCTAATTTATATAATTCTTTATACATATATATTTTTTTACTCAATTTGGATTAATGTAGTATTTTACTTAAAATCCCTATTGTAATTGAGTTTATAAGCTATCTAAATAAGATTAGTTATTCATTCCTTCTTTGATAGCAGCTTGTGCCACTACCTTGTTTGAGAGGCTTATATATAAATTCAACTTAAATGAAGAATCATTCTACATCCAAATTAATTATACCATACTAGGCTAATTAAAAATACCCAATTTCTAAAAAAGAAATTAGGTAAATTGACTTAAGGCTTCGTAAGTTTCTTAAATACCAATCAATATAAGTTTAACAAATATTAATGATTCTGTCAACTAGTTAAGTTATAATTCTAGGGCAATCGCAAGAAAAAAGTCAATAATATTTTGAAATACACAAACTATTCGATATACTAATAGTAAGAATAG